>NZ_JAAOQS010000195.1:0-7290 GCF_011603105.1 Rhodococcus sp. A14
ATGGACAGGGCGCGCTGCGTATCGAGGGCGGTCGTGGTCTCAACCGAGAGCTTCCCCCCGATGTGGCCGGCGAAGATCTCCTCGTCGGTCAGCTCGACCTTCTGCGGTGTGGTGGGTTCGGACACGACAGTCACGGCTGTTACTCCAAAGGTGGTGGGCGGGACTCGGTGGTGGGATTCAGTGCACGGCGGCGAACCGGACCGCGGGTGCGGGTGCAGGTGCAGGTGCAGGTGCGGAGAGCACCTTGCCGGACCAGCTGTGGTGGGCAGGGTCGGCGAGAAAGACGAGGGCAGTGTCGAAATCAGGTGTGATGTGCTGGTCGGCGAATTCGGGTGAGGGGAGTTCGTCGATCAAACGGATGGTGTTGACCTGTAGGGTTCGCGCGCTGATGTCGTGTGCCGCGGCGGCGGTGAAGGCCTCGATCGCGCCGTCTATCACCTGACGGGCCAGGGTGGATTCCCGTGTGTCAGCGGCTGATCGGTCCACGCCGACGACGGTGACGATGGATCCTGCGCGGTTGCGGTCACTCATCGACTGCATCGCCCGGCGCACGGTTGTGAACAGCATCCGCAGGTGAGCGTGGAGGAATCGGTCCCAGTCGTGGGGGTGGATCGACTGGAGCGGCATGCCGGTGGATTCGGGTCCGGGGATCCAGGCGGCGTGAATGACGGTGTCGATCTGGCCGTGGGTGTCTTCGATGCCGGTGAAAAGCCGGTCGACCTCCCATTGGATGGTGAGATCGGCGACGGCGGCGGTCGCGTGGCCACCGAAGCCGGTGATGTCGTGGGTGATCCGCTGGGCCGCCTCCGGGGTGAAGCTGTGTGCGATGACGTCGAATCCGTGAGTGCCGAGAGTGCGGGCAGCATAGGCGCCCTCAGGATGTTCGACACCGGTCACCAGGACCAGTTTGCTGTTTCGTGTGGGTGGAGTCTGCGGGGTCAGCTGCGTGGAGGCCAACGAGGGTCGTCCTTCTTGGGATGCCTTGACCGATGGGGAGGGTCCCGCACCGGGTTGGGAGGGGACGGCGGTACGCCCGGCCGCGATCGCCGCGTCGGCAATCACCGAAACACGTGTAGGTCAGCGCGCGTCGTCGGTGAGGACTCGCTGGGCACCGGCCACGGCGACAGCGTCCGCTTCGAAGAGCATGCCCTCGACGAGGAACGAGTTCTGTACCGCGGTCACCGCCGGGTATGGGCTGGAGAAGAATTCGGCGCGGACCTTCTTGAATGCGTCGAAGTCGTCGCGGTTGCCCAGGTAGGCGGTCAGCTTGACCACCGACGACATCGAGGCGCCGTGCTGGTGCAGAATCTTTTCGATGTTGCGGAACACCCGGCGGGCCTGGGCCTCGAAGCCGCCGTCGACGAGGTTGCCGGCGTCGTCGTAGCCGGCCTGACCGGACGTGAACACCAGGTCTCCGGCCTTGGTGCCCTGGCTGTACTGGGCGGACTGTGCCCAGGTGAAGGGGGCTGGGCGGGTTTCGACGATGTTCTCGGTGGTCGTCATCGACTGGGTCGTCCTTTCGGTTCAGGTCCCGGTACGGGACCCGGGGTGGGTGAGGTGTGGCGCAGCCTTCGTCGGGTGACGGGTTGTCAGCCGAGCCGTTGCAGGGTGTGCCCCATGCGGTCGCGTTTGGTGGTCAGGTAGGAGCGGTTGTAGGCGGTCGGTGAGGACTCGTGTGGGATTTGTTCGGCGACGGTGATGCCGTGATCGCCCAGGGCCCGAACCTTGTCGGGGTTGTTCGTCATCAGCCGCACTCTGCCCACCCCGAGGTCCTCGAGGATTTCGCAGGCGACGCGGTAGTCGCGGCTGTCGACCGGCAGGCCGAGGCTGACGTTGGCGTCGATGGTGTCGAGGCCCTCGTGTTGCTGGAGTTCGTAGGCGCGCAGTTTGTGACCCAGGCCGATACCGCGGCCCTCGTGTCCGCGCAGATAGATCAGGACGCCGGCGCCGGCCTCGGCGATCGCGCTCATGGCGGATCGGAACTGGGGGCCGCAGTCGCAGCGCAGGGAGCCGGCGAGGTCACCGGTGATGCATTCGCTGTGCAGCCGGACCAGCGGGGCGTCGGCGGCGGCAACGTCGCCCATCACCAGGGCCATGTGCTCGACGCCGTCGCCGGGTGCTTGATAGGCGAGCGCGTCGAACGTGCCGACCTCGGTCGGCAGGGTGCTGCGCCCGGACCGCAGGACGGTGTTCTCGGAGCGGGCGGCGTTGTGGCGCAGCGGTGTCACCGTGCCCTCGGTGCGTGAG
Source organism: Rhodococcus sp. A14 (assembly GCF_011603105.1). NCBI lineage: Bacteria > Bacillati > Actinomycetota > Actinomycetes > Mycobacteriales > Nocardiaceae > Rhodococcus > Rhodococcus sp. A14. Next base: position 2,248 of record NZ_JAAOQS010000195.1, read on the forward strand.
CGCCACATTCCATCGGTGCGTGAGCGCCAGGCACGCAGTTCGGCGATGGAGATCATCGGGATCGAGTGTTGTGCGGCGAGTTGTTCGAGGTCGTCGCGGCGCATCATCTCGCGCCGGTCGGGGGTGACGATCTCACAGAGCAGGGCGGCGCCGCTGAGCCCGGCCATGCGGCACAGGTCGACTCCGGCTTCGGTGTGTCCCGGGCGCTCGAGGACACCTCCGGGCTTCGCGAGTAGCGGCATCACGTGCCCGGGCCGGGCGAGATCGGCGGAGTGCAGGGCGGGGTCGGCCAGGGCCCGGATGGTGGCACCGCGATCGCCCGCGCTGATTCCCGTGGTGGTGCCGTGCCGGTAGTCGACGCTGATCAGGAATGCAGTTTTGTGGGCTTCGGTGTTGTCGGGCACCATCAGGTCGAGGCCGAGCTTGTCGGCGCGGGCGTCGTCGATGGCGACGCAGAGAAACCCGGATGTGTGTTCGAGGAAGAACGCGACCGCATCGGTGCTCGCGTATTCGGCGGCCATGATCAGGTCGCCCTCGTTCTCGCGGTCCTCGTCGTCGACGACGAGGACCATTCCCTTGTTTGCCAGTGCGGTGACCGCGTCCGAGATGGTCGACATGATCGCTGGCTCCTTCCTTGGCGAACACACGGAGTGTGGTGGGACGTTCTGGGTCGAGGCGGAGTCGCGGGCTGACATCGTTGTCGGCCCGACGACTCCGCGCTCGGGATCGGGGGTGGTTACCGTTGGTGCGGAGCGGAGGTTTCACTGAGACTGCGGCCCATCGTTTCCGGGGCGAGGACCTGGGAGACCGAGGCGCCGACGACACAGATGCCGGCGGCGATGAGCATCGTGATCCCCGCGCCGAGGTTGTGCATCGACCACGGCAGCAGGAACGTGCCCAGGCCGGCGCCGACGCGGCTGAACGCGGTCGCGAAACCGGTGCCGAGGCCGCGGATCTCGGTCGGGAAGATCTCCCCCGGGTAGACCCCGGTCAGCGCGGTGCACATCGCGTTGGCGAACGCGAAGACCAGGAAGCCGATCAGCACCAGCACCGGCGGTGCAGAGGTCCACAGCCCGATGGCGGCCAGGACCGCGGCGCAGACCCACTGCTGCGGAATGGTCAGGTTTCGCCGGCCCACGCGTTCGATGAGCAGGACCGAGACCACCACACCGGCCAGGGCGAGGCCGTTGACCCCCAGGGCACCGACGAGTCCGTCCCCGAGACCGTAGTCGGCGAGCACGCTGGCTGCGAAGGTGGCGATGGCGAAGTACGGTGCCACCACGCAGAACCAGAAGACGGAGATGAAGATCGTCGCGCGCCGGTAGGCCGGGGAGAACAACATCCCGAACGTGCCCTTGCGGGTTTGCTCGTTGGTGATGTCGAGGACGTCGGCGGGGTCTTCGAGATACGTATGGGCGATCTCGGTTGCCTCTTCGGTTCGGCCCTTGTTCATCAGCCAGCGCGGGGATTCGGGCATACCCAATCGGGCCAGGAGCAGGATGACGGCGGGCAGAGTGCTCGAGCCGAGCACGATGCGCCAGTCGAGAGACCATACGGCGGTCATCAGGAAGCCGGCGATAAAGGCCGTCATGAATCCGAAATACCAGGCGACCTCGTTGCAGGCCATCAACCGGCCACGCAGACGGGCAGGAGCGAATTCGGCGAGCAGTGGCCAACCGACCGAGTAGTCGGCGCCGATCGCGACGCCCATCAGCAGCCGGACCAGGAACAGTTGCCACGTCGAGTCGACGAAGAACTGCAGTACCGAACCAACGGTGAAGATCACCAGGTCGATCGTGAACAGCGGCTTGCGACCGAGTTTGTCCGCGAGCCAGCCACCGAGGGGGCCGCCGATGAAGATGCCGATCAGCGCGGACGCCCCGATCAGCCCCTCCCAGAACAGCGACATGCCGAGATCGAGGGTGATGGCCCCGATGACGGTGCCGATGATGCCGAGAATGTAGCCGTCGATGAACATGCCGCCGGCGATCACACCGGTCAGCTTGACCAGGAAGCGCTTCTTGTCGACTGACTGCTCGTCAATGTTCACGGGGTAGTTGTTCGTGATGGTCATCAGCCCTCCTCGCTCGTGCGCGTCGACGTGGCGATCACGACCGACGACGGTGGGCAATCACCGTGCGCAGTGGCGGATAGGCGGGAAGCAGATGTTCGCACGTGATGTCACAACCTTCGTGAAGTGGTGCACGGCCGCGGAATCCGAGGGATCACCGGCGACTGCGGGTCGTTGGGATGGGCTCTATCGGTAGGGCGCTGCAGCTCAGCCACGCCACGTGTTCATAAACTGAACGATGTGGTCAAAATTGTGACATGGGACTCAAGGCCCGTCAAGAGCGGCTCGCGCCTCGGCCTGTCGTCGGGTGCGAATTCGACACCCTTGCCGCAGGTCGGCAACGCCTGGCGCCGCGCGGTCGCGGCGCGAAGCCACCCGTCGGCAGTCGTAAACCCGATCGGCCGCACGCCGGGCGGCCGAAACTCTTGACAGATTGTGACCTACGGCTCAGGATCAATACCAGCAATTTTGAACGAGACGTTCAATTTGTGAACGATAGGCGTTCGGAGGGCGATGATCCCTCACCTGAGTTCCCGGCGTTAAGGAGAGGCAATGGCAGACAGCGCCCACCAGCATCGAGAGGCCGACGTCGTCGTGGTCGGTGGCGGCATCGCCGGACTGATCACCGCCCGGGAGCTGTCCCGCACCGGACTGCGTGTGGTCGTGCTCGAGGCGCGTGCGCGGCTCGGCGGGAGGGTGTGGACCGACCACCGCCTCGGCCGGGACCTCGAGATCGGCGGCACCTGGATGCACTGGGTGCAGCCGCACGTGTGGGCCGAGATCACCCGATACGGACTCGAGGTGACCCGCGGCCCCCGCGCGGAGCAGGCGTACTGGCTCGCCGGCGACCAGGTGCGCACCGGCACGCTCGATCAATTCATGGCACTGATCGATCCCGGCATGCGCCGAATGCTCGCCGACACCATGCGAATCATCCCCCGCCCCGACATGCCGACCACCGCGCCCGAGCTCGCCGACATCGACCGGTACAGCGTGCAGGACATGCTCGACCGGTTACAGCTGAGCGAGGACGAATACCAGGCGAACGAGGCGGCCTGGGTCGGACACTTCAACGGACCCCTCACCGAGGGAGCCTTCACCACCGCCCTGCGGTGGACCGCTGCCGCCGCCGGCTCGTGGCATTTGATGCACGAGGCGTCGGCAGTATTCCGCCTTGCCGACGGCACCCAGTCCCTGGTGGCGGCGATCGCCGACGACACCACCGCGGAACTGCGCACCGGCGCGGAGATCTCCCGCATCGAACACGACGCCGAACGCGCGCACGTGCATCTGGCCGACGGTCAGGTGATCACGGCGCACCGCGTGGTGCTGACCGTGCCGCAGAACATCCTCGGCGACCTCGACATCACCCCACCGCTCAACGACGGCAAGCTCGCCGCAAGCAAGGAGAAGGCGGCTTCACGCGGCGTCAAGTGCTGGATCCGGGTGCGCGGTCCGATCGCCCCGTTCTTCGGGTACTCCTCCGCCGCTCATCCGCTGTCGGTCGTGCGCACCGAATACCTCGGCGACGACGACGCGGTCCTGGTGGGTTTCGGCGCCGACTCGACACGGCTGGATCCGAACGACCGCGACGCAGTCCAGCAGGCACTGACCGTCTGGCGTGACGATCTCGATGTCCTCGAGGTGACCGGACACGACTGGATGAGCGATCCGTACTCGCAGGAGACCTGGATGATGAACCGCCCGAACCAGGTCACTCGTTACCTGGGCGCGCAGCAAGCTACCGAAGGCGTCCTGCATTTCGCGAGCAGTGACATCGCGAACCTATGGGCCGGATTCATCGACGGCGCCATCGAGAGCGCATTGCGCGCCGCACGCGCCATCGCCGCCGAATTGCACCCCGACCACTCCGCCCGCGCCGCTGCCGGGTCCGGCACCACGATCTGACAAGGAGCCCTCTCATGTTTGCTTCCACCATCGACCAGGCGCACTACCGCAACGTGATGGGGAACCTGCCCACCGGCGTGGTCGCCCTGTCGGGCATCGGCGTGGACCCCGAGTTCCCGTGCGGGCTGGTGGTCGGCACCTTCCAGTCGTTGTCGCTGGATCCGCCGTTGGTCAGCTTCAGTGTCGCGCACACCTCCACCAGTTGGCCGAAGGTCCGCGCCGCCGGACGGTTGTGTGCCAGTGTGCTGGCAGCGGGCCAGGAGTCGGTGTGCCGCGCCTTGTCGAGCAAGCAGCCGAACAAGTTCGAGGACGTCGAGTGGTCGCTGTCGGAGGCCGGATCGCCGCGGATCGACGGGGCGCATGCGTTCGTCGACTGCGAGGTCACGCATGAACTCGACGGTGGCGACCATGTCATCGTCATCGCTCGGGTGTTGCAGATGGACGCCGGCCACGGCGAGCCCCTCGTTTTCCATCAGGGCCGACTCGGCGGAATCCGGCAACTCACCGCCGCCTGACCCACAACCCCGGCTGCGCCGCACCCCGGCGCGAGCCTCGAATTCAGAAAAGGATTTCGCACTTCATGACTGACACCACTCATTCGATAGAGCAGGACACCACCGACGCACAGCTCGACCGTCTCCTCGACGCCGCGGCTGCCGCCGCACCGCTCTGGGAGGACCGCACCCCCCACAGTCGCGCCGCTGTGCTCGTCGCGATCGCCGACGCCCTCGAGGCGCACGCGGACGGGCTGGTCGCCGAGGCCATCAGCGAAACCGGGCTTCCCCAGGCCCGGTTGAGCGGTGAACTGAACCGCACCTGCGTGCAGTTGCGGATGTTCGCCGAGGAACTGATCGACGGCACCTTCCTGGACGTGATCATCGACCGCGCAGATCCCGACTTCGTTCTCGGCGCCCGCCCGGACCTGCGCCGGTACCAGATCCCCGTGGGACCGGTCCTGGTCTTCGCCGCCAGCAACTTCCCCTTCGCGTTCTCCGTCGCCGGCACCGACACCGCCTCCGCGCTGGCGGCCGGCTGCCCGGTGGTGCTCAAGGCCCATCCCGGCC
>NZ_JAAOQS010000196.1:0-7214 GCF_011603105.1 Rhodococcus sp. A14
GACCCCGCCCGCCCGGCCTCGATGCGCACGCTCCCAAAATATGACGCCGTCACGTTGTTCACGAAACGAGCCGAAACCGCGGTACCCGAGTTCGTGCTCTCCGAGGAGAACCGGACCACGGTCACCCGAATCTGCCAGTTGCTCGACGGGCTGCCGCTGGCCATCGAGTTGCCCGCGCCCGGCTGCGGGTCCTCTCGCCACAGCAGATCCTCGATCGGCTCGACGACCGGCTCCGGCTGCTCACCGCAGGGATTCGCGGTGCGCCGTCCCGGCAGCAGACGCTGCGACTGTCCATCGAGTGGAGTTACGACCTGTGCACCCCGGCGGAACGCCAGTTGTGGGCGCTCCTGTCAGTCTTCGCCGGGGGCGTCGAACTCGACGCTGCCGAGTTCATCTGCGTGGGGCACCTGGATCAGACAGACGTGCTCGACGTGCTGGCCGGCCTGGTCGACAAGTCGATCGTGATCCGCGAAGACACCGGCACGGCGGCACGCTACCGCCTGCTCGAGAGGGTGCGCGAGTACGGACGGCAGAAGCTACAGGAGAGTGGTCAGCAGATGGCACTGCGCCGCCGGCACCGCGATTGGTACCAGCAGTTGGTACTGCGAGCGGAGTCCGAGTGGATCGGGCCCCACCAACTCGAGTGGAGTACACGGCTCAAGCGAGAACAGCCGAATATGCGGGAGGCTCTACAGTTCTGCGTGGCCGAGCCGGGTGAGGCGGAGGCCGGTCTCCAGATCGCCGCCGCCCTATACACCTTCTGGCTCACTCACGGGCTGCTCAGCGAGGGTCGGTGTTGGCTCGACCGGATGCTCGCCCAATCCACCGGTCCACCGAGCGTCGAACGGATCAAGGCCCTGTCCGCCGACAGTGTCCTGGCCGCAGTCCAAGGCGACCTGAGCAGGAGCGCGATCCTCGCCGAGCAGGCGCACACCCTCGCCGAACAGCTGGGCGGGGACTGGGCGCACGCCATCGTCACGCACACCGCTGGGCTGCAGGCACTCTTCGGCACAGATTTCCGCCGCGCGATCGACTGTTTCGAAGACGCCCTCGGAGCCTTTCGGGCCGAGGGTGACCTGTTGCGCCTGATCGAGGGTCTGGTCGGGCTGGAACTGGCCAGTGGTCTGCTCGGCGACATTCCGCGGGCCATCGCGTGCAAGGACGAGGTAGTCGGGATCACGCAGGTGCACGGCGAGTCGGTGCAACGCGCCTATTCCCTCTCGGCGCTCGGCCTCGCGGTGTGGCAGACCGACCACGAGCTGGCGACCTCGCTGCTCAGGCAGAGCCTACGGCTCACCCGGCTGGTGGAACACCCGCTCACCTCCGCGTGGAGCCTGGAAGCGCTCGCATGGATCGCCGCGGCCCACCACCACCGGCGCGCTGCGGTGCTGCTGGGGGCCGCAGCTGCCCTCGCGCAGACGGCGGGCAGCTCGGCGGTCCCCCTTCCGAACCTTCACGTCTACCACGATGAAAGCGAGCGCACCGCCCGCCGCGCCCTCGGCGCCCAAGCGTTCGACGCGCAGGTCCACCACGGCAAAGCGCTCCTTCGACGACGCGGTTGCCTGCGCGCTCGACGAGGACCAGAAGACACCGCACGGCACCCGCATCGGCAACGCGACCACCCTGACCAAACGGGAGTGGCAGGTCGCCGAGTTGGTGTCCGAGGGACTGACGAACAGAGCCATCGCCGACAAGTTGGTGATCTCACCGCGCACCTCCCAAGGACACGTGGAGCACGTCCTCACCAAACTCGGATTCACCTCACGCGCACAAATCGCCGCCTGGGTCGTCGAACAGTCCACGCGCCAACAACCCCAGTCCAGCTAGGAGTACTGCACCCCCACAGCTTTGCGACGGCACCCGCACACGAAAACAACCGAGCCAACCGTCGCTCAGTAAGTGTTTGGAAATGGTCACGATGCGCGGGTCGATTGCCATGGGCGGCGTCCCGGCGTCGGTGCGAGTCGTCGTGTCATGAGCCCGATCATGGCCCACTTGATGAACGCCTCCGAGTGTGCGGGGAGGCGCTCATAGTCGTGGTCGAGGCGGTGACAGCGCACCAGCCACGACAGCGTCCGTTCGATCACCCAGCGGTGCGGTAGGACCGCAAACCCACGCTGCCCCTTGGGTTTCCGAACGATATCCAGTGCGATGCGGCAGTGCGTGTCGACCCAGGCGACCAGCTTCCCGGCGTAGCCGCCGTCGGCCCACACCACGACCAACGACGGCATCACGGTCTTCGCCCGCGCCAGCACCCGGCGCCCGCCGTCACGGTCCTGCACACTCCCCGCCGTCACCAACACCACCACGAGTACGCCGAGCGTGTCGGTCACCAAGTGCCTTTTGCGCCCATTGACTCGTTTCGCGCCGTCCCAACCGCGCGTGTCCGTGCCGACGGTGTCGGGACCCTTGACCGCCTGGGCGTCGACCGTCCCCGCCGAGGCCATGATCCCGCCCACCGCGATCGCGCGCCCGCAGTGCGTCGTGGATCCGGTCGGTCACCCCGGGCGCCATCGATCGCACAGGCCTACCGTTGGGGGTACTACCCGCGCGAACCGACGTTCCGCTGGTATCGAGTGAGACGTCAACAACAGTGGTGAGAACGATGTCGCAGCAAATGATGGACATGATGCACATGTTCATGAGTTGGATGCAAAGCATGGGCTGGTCGATGCCGATGTGGATGCCTATGCCGATGATGTGAGCCCCAGGCCATTGGTGTTGCCGGGTGCCATCACGGGCGCGGTGTGCCAGCCGGGTCCCCCTGGACAGGACGGTTTCTGCCTCGATGTCGCGGCGGCCCGTCTTGCGGAGCACCGCGGTGATCTGACCGTGCGACAGTGTGGCGCCGGTTCGGGGCATTCCCGAGCAGCCTGAGGGCGGCGACGGCGTCACCGAACGGCACGGTCGAGTGGATCGAAGCATCGATCTTCTCGGTGCCCGCAACGCCGCCATCCAGAACCTTGTCGCGGAGGTACCGCCTCCCCTGGTCGCCGAACTCCTCGGCTAGCTTCCAAGTCGCCCACCGCCACGCCGAGATCGCCGCCCAGCCATGGTCGCAGCACACGACCTGGTGATTGTTTCGACCACGGTCAGGTTGGCGGTACCGCGACGGCGTCAATCGCGAGGTCCGACGACATCGTTTATGGTGCAGGCAGTTTCGCGACGGTCAGCAACACCGTGGACGTTTCGATGGCTTCGAGTGCATGGCGTGAATCGGGCACGATGATCAGATCGCCGGTCGATCCTTCCCAGGCGTTGCTGCCGGCGGTGAGCCGGACACGGCCGTGCAGGACTTGCAGGGTCGCCTCGCCGGGATTCTCATGCTCGTCGAGCGTCTGACCTGCGTGAGCGCGATCAACGTTTGGCGCAGAACGTGTTCGTGACCCCCGTACACGGTGTGGGCGCTGCGCCCGCTGGAGGCCCGTTCAGCTCCCGCGAGCTGCTCGCGGGCAAGTGCCGTCAACGACATCTTCTCCATGTGAACTCTCTTCCTTCGTCGTCGATGAACGCCTACAGGGACTGCCGGTAGCCGAAGAATTCGTGATCCTCGTTGTAGCCGCCGAAGCCGCCGCCGACCTCGGCGTAGTCCGCGACGAACTCCACGCCCTTGACCCATTTGACCTGTTTGAACCCGAGTTGGGTTTCGTTGCGCAGCCGCAGCGGGGCGCCGTGCCCGAACGACACTGGGGCCCCGTTCATGTCGTAGGCCAGCATCGTCAGGTGATACCCCATCTGGTCGATCGGGTGCGTGTCGTAGTAGATGCCGCCGTCGGGGCCGTCACCGAGGGAATAGAACACCACCCACTTCGCCTCCGGTCGGGGATGGACCTGATCCATGATCGTCTGCATCGACACCCCACCCCACCTGGCGACGCCCGACCAGCCCTGAATGCAGAAGTGCTGCGTGATCTGCTCCTGGGCGGGCAGCGCACGCAGCTGCTCGAGGTCGAAGTCTTGGGGGTTGTCGACGAGCCCGTTGACCCGCAACCGGTAGTCGACGAAGTTCCCATCGAGCAGAGCCCGGTACTCATCCGAATCGGGATAGCGCCCGTTGTGCCAGAAATACGGGGAGAGTCGGCCTCGGTGTATTCACCGGGCTTGGCGTCCAGATGCTCGAATAGTCGTTGCACCGGCCCGATCAGCGCGAAACCCGCTCGCTGCACGATCCGCGGGTGACGCAGCGTGATTGGGGTGGCCGCCACCCAACCAACGGTCACGACGACCATCGACACCCCGAAGATCATCAAGCCGAGCCAACTGTTGTCATCGCGGGAGGCGTACATGTGGTTGACGTTGCGCAGCACACCGGTGGTGACGACCATCGACACGTGAAGCACGATAAACACCAGAAACCAGATCAACACCAGGAAGTGCAGCGACCGTGCGGTTTGGATGCTGAACACCTTGCTGATCCGCCGGAAACGGGTGGACAGTGCCGGTGACATCCCCAGCCCCGTGATCAGCGCCGCCGGTGCCGCGACGAACACGGTGACGAAGTACGCCAGCAATTGCAGACCGTTGTAAGCGACCCAGTGACCTTCGGGCGGCCAGTCCAACGACAGATACTGGATCAGCACCGACATCGCATTGGGGAAGACATCCCAACTGGTCGGAACCAGATGCCTCCACTGCCCCGTCGCGAACAGCAATACGTAGAACACGACGCCGTTGAGCAGCCACAGCACGTTGGTGCCCAAGTGCCACCACCGAGCCAGGCCGATCGAGTGCCTCAACCCGGGCAAGCCGACTTGTCCTGGCAGGCTGATCGAGTCGTTCTTCGCCGTCCACAGCGGGTCGGCGGGAACGGGTTTCTGAATGCGGAACCAGTCGCGGCCCGGTGTGCTGTGGCGGGTCCAGTACAGCCGTGGATGATCGGTGAGGATCTGCACTCCCGATCGGATGATAAAGATCATCAGGAACAAATTGAGGAAGTGTTGTGCTCCCGCCCACACCGGAAGGGCGGCCGTCTCGCCGATGGCCGCCGCGGAGGTGCCGGGATACTGCTGGATGAAGAGCTGCACGACACCCGTGCTGCGCAGACCCTTTGCCCCTGCGACCGCGGTGATGAGGACCACGAACCCGATCGGCAGCAGCCACAGCAGGTTGAACCACCGGTTTGCCCAAACACGCACCCGCGGAGCGACACCGCTCGCAGGCGGCACGGAACCCGCCCACGTCGACGGGTCGACGACGTCCTCGCCGGAAGTCAGCTGCGAACGAAAGCTTCGGACAAACTCCGGAGAAACCTTCGATGGGGGTCTATTCGGCCCGGCGCCCTCGACCATCGGTGCACCTCCAAACGCTGCGAGATCAAGCCGAGTAGCCAGCCGGCGGCGGAAGCTTCCTCGACCACCCCACCGTAGTCGCCTGCCGATTGCCCGTGGCCAAATAACCGCCGCCCGCAGGCAGCCCGTGGCCGGGTACGGCAACCTGCGCCACGACCCGGAAGCGGCGAAAAGATGCCGGAGTGCGCCCTGGTCGTCGTAGGCGCCGAGGACGAGGGCGCCAACGATGTTGCGCTGCATCCCGCCGGCAGGAATCCACCCGAGCACTACGCAGCTCACCCGGGTACGGATCAACACCTTCCGCCACGCTCGGGTACGCTGACCGGGAAGGTACAGCGATGAAACACGTTTGAATACAGCACCTTCCATACCCGAGCTGCGAACCGCTTCGAGCATGACCGCGCCCTGGATGCCTTCCCAATGTGGTGGGATCTGGATCGGGAGGCCGGCGCCCTGGAGTTGGTGGCCGAGGTCGGTGAGGGCGGCACGGCGATCGAGGTACGGGGCACCCATCAGGTCGTCCCCGTCGAGCCGGAGCACGTCGAACGGCAGGAAGGTGCCTGCCGGCGCAGGGCGGTGGTCGGGCGCAGGGTGTTCATCCGCTTCTGCAGGCGTGCGAAGCTCGGCCGGCCACCGGACGACAGGGCGACGACCTCGCCGTCGAGGACGATGCGGCCGCGGCCACCGAACACGCTCGTCAGGGCGTCGGCGACCTCCGGGTAGGAGGAAGTGACAACGTTGAGGTTGCGGGTCCACAGCACCGGATGCGCGCCGCCACCGACCCCAGCTAATAGGCGGAAGCCGTCGTACTTCATTTCGGCCGCCCACCCGTCCATTTCCACCGGTGGTTCACCCGGTGTGGCCAGCATCGGCGTGATCAGCCGATTCCCAGCTCCGCTCATCGGACGCTCCCGGTCTCGAGGGACCGCGAAGGGGGTCGGGCAGGCGTTCGTCCAGACGTGCCATCGCGGTGTCGGCGAGGTGCGCTGTCCACGACCCCAGCTCACGTTTGCCCACTCGCATCACGGTACCGGCGATCACGGCTCCCACCAGGGCCCCGAGGAGAAAACTGGCCGCGCCAAGCGCGGCCGCGGTGTAGTCCATCAGGATGCAGGCGCCACCGACCCCGAGGATCGTCGCCACCACACCACGCCAGATCCTGGGTGCGGATCGCCGCGCCATACGATCCGGCACCGTGCCGGTCAGCGGAAGATCGTCCACACCGCGGCGACGGCAAGCGCTACTACGACCACAACCATCACCACGGTGACGAACAGTTCGTGATCGGCGAGAAGTTGCTGCATGACAAAAAGTCTCCCAGCCCTAGCTCCCGTCAGAGCAAGCTAGCGAGCGCGAACACCGACACCGGCACCGACACGGGCAACGACCGCATGGAGAACCCGCACCGACCGGGCGCCCCAGACAACGACAGCGGCAAACCCAGCATATGTAGCCGAACCCGGCGCCTCACGGTCCCCTCACCGCCCCAGGATGTTGAGCCACCGCATGCCCACACCCCGAGGGCGTGCCGCGCCGTCGCACCCTCTAATCTGGCGAATTCGATCACCCAGAGTATGAGGAAGCAGCAGGCATGGCCACCGACTACGACGCCCCAGAGTCACCGAATCCGACGAGAGCGACACGTCCCTCGAACAGCTGACCGCCAACCGGAAAGACACCCAGTCCCCCGTCGTCGACGTCGAGGACACCGACACCGCCGAATCCTTCGAACTGCCCGGCGCCGACCTGTCCGGTGAAGAACTCACAGTCCGCGTCCTCCCCAAGCAGGCCGACGAATTCAGGTGGTATCTGTAGTTGGCGTCGCCAATCGTGTTGTCTGCGCTGATAGACCGCTTGCAGTCGCGTCTGTAAGCGATCAGCAGTTCGACGAGGGTCAAATTTCCGCCGGGTGAGGGCGGTGGCCGC
>NZ_JAAOQS010000197.1:0-7066 GCF_011603105.1 Rhodococcus sp. A14
GGGTGGGGGTGGTGAGGGTGCAGGTGCCGCCGGCCTCCTCTGCGCGGATGGTGAGGTTGTGCAGGCCGCTGCGCGTGACGGCCGGGGCGATGCCGATGCCGTCGTCGGTGACGCAGATGGTGAGGTCGTCGCCGACGGAGACGGTGACATCGACGTGGTGGGCGTGGGCGTGGTGGACGACGTTGCTCAGTGCTTCCCGCAGCACTGCTTCGGCATGGTCGGCCAGTGGGCTGGTGACCACGCTCAGCGGTCCGGTCAGGCGCACCGAGGTGCGCAATCCGCTCTCACCGGTTTGTTCGGTGACGATCGCGGTCAATGCCGGGCGCAGCGCGAACCCGTCGTCCTCCCCGCCGTGCAGGTCGAAGATGGCGGTGCGGACATCGGTCAAGTCCAGTCCGTGCGCGAACAGTCGTTGGATGACGTGGTCGTCATCCACGCGCACGATCACACCGCGGAGTCGAGCTTCGGACTCGGCATCCTCTACCAACAGGAACTGCAGATCGGCGACGAGCAGGCCGAACACCTGAACGGTCAGTGGCAGGCGGCGCTGAAAGCGGCACGCCCCCTCTGGCGCTGACCGGGCCGATCACCGCAAACACAAGAGGTTCCTACCGCAAGATGGGTTCACCGACACGGGCACAACGGCTTTCCCCGCGGCACGCGGCATAGCCTCACGTTCCACCAGGAATCTTGGACCGGCCTCCAACTCAGAATTCTATCGAGTCAGGCGGCGAATCATCTACGCCCCCTTAGGTGTACCGTGGCCGACCGGGTCGATTCGGGCCTGCTGGCTGATCGGGGTCGGGGTCTGCGCTATCGAGACCGTCTCCCAGATCCACTTCTCTAAACGGAAGAGGTGGTCACCTCGAGAAGATCGGCGAGCTCGAACACCCGCTCCTCCGGTGACGCTTCCCGGAGTTCCCTCGCTTCCTCCACGACCTTGGTGTGGAGCGCCGTCAGGTAGTCCGAGTCTGTCGACCAGGCGGTGCCAGTGGGGTCTGTCGCCGTTGGCGGTGATCACGTCAGGAATGTTGTCACTGACGAGCTTTCGATGACCCTCGACCGCGTCGTTGTTTCACATCCCTCGATCGAACCATTGCAATCGGCTGCAACGTTTATTGCGCACGTCATAACTCCCTACATTCATGACCCGGGTTACACGAGGCACCAACCGTTCCGACGCCGCAGCGCGATCGGAGGCGGGCCCCGACGTAGCCGGCGACAACGGAGAAACCAAGGGAGTGCAATGGCGCTGAACAAGAACTCGCTACTGAGCGCGTATCGGAGGATGTCCGAGATCCGCGCGTTCGAAGACCGTCTCCACGAAGAGAACGCCACCGGCGACATCCCGGGCTTCATTCACCTGTACTCCGGGCAGGAAGCCATTGCCGTCGGCGTGTGCGAGAACCTGCAGGACACCGATTACATCGGGTCCACCCACCGCGGGCACGGGCACTGCATCGCCAAGGGGTGCGACCTCCACGGAATGATGGCGGAGATCTTCGGCAAGGACGACGGCCTCTGCCACGGCAAGGGCGGTTCCATGCACATCGCCGACCTGTCCGTGGGCATGCTGGGCGCGAACGCCATCGTCGGCGGGGCACCCTCCCTGGCCATCGGTGCGGCGCTCAGCGCGAAGACACTGCGAAACGGCGGCGTCGCGGCCTCGTTCACCGGCGACGGTGGCTCCAACCAGGGAACGGTCTTCGAGGCCATGAACATGGCTGTCGTACTCGACCTTCCCATCATCTTCGTCACCGAGAACAACGGATTCGGCGAGGCCACCGGACGGGACTACGCCGTCGGCGCACCCAGCATCGCCTCCCGCGCGGCATCCTTCGGCATGCCCGCCGTCACCGTCGACGGAACCGACTTCTTCGCCGTGTACGAGGCGACCCGTGAGGCCGTCGAGCGTGCCCGGATGGGAGGCGGGCCCACCTCGATCGAGGCGATCGCGTACCGCTGGCACGGGCACTTCGAAGGTGACGCGCAGCTGTACCGCACCGCGGATCAGGTCGCGGAACTGCGCAAGACGAAAGACCCGCTGCTGAATTTCCGCAACCACCCGGACAGCAGGAAGGTGTCGGCGAAGGAACTCGACGCGATCGATTCCGACGCACGAGCCCGCGTGGACGACGCCGTCGCGAAGGCGCGGCAAGCCGAATACCCGCCGTTGGAGAACCTTCTGACCGACGTCTACGTGTCGTACTGAGAGTGAGAACAGAGATGACAACGTCGAAGACGACGTACCGCGAAGCAATCAAGGCCGCGCTCGCCCAGGAGATGGAACGCGATGCGACGGTAGTGCAGATCGGTGAGGATCTGCGTGGTGGTCAGGCGGGGACCAATCCGGAACTCGAGTCCGGGAAGCTCGAGGCGTTCGGTGGTGTGCTGGGTGTGACCAAGGGCTTGTGGACCGAATTCGGTTCCGACCGGGTCATCGACACCCCGATCACCGAGTCCGCGATCATCGGCATGGCGGCCGGCGCGGCGTTGACCGGGCTCCGTCCGGTCGCCGAACTGATGTTCATGGACTTCTTCGGGGTCTGCTACGACGCCCTGTACAACCAGGCCGCGAAATTCCGCTACATGTTCGGCGGGAAGGCCCGCACCCCACTCGTGGTGCGCGGCATGATCGGCGCCGGATTCTCGGCGGCTGCGCAGCATTCGCAGTCCCCGTACAACGTGTTCGCCGCGGTGCCCGGCCTCAAGGTGGTGGCCCCGTCCAACGCGTACGACGCCAAAGGCCTTCTCATCCAATCCATTCGCGATGACGACCCGGTGGTGTTCTGCGAGCACAAGACGCTGTACGACCTCAAGGGCGAGGTGCCCGACGAGCCGTACACCATCCCGTTCGGCGTAGCCAACTACACCCGGGAAGGCACGGACGTCACGATCATCGCGCTCTCGGCCATGGTGAATGCCGCCAACACGGCCGCCGACAAACTTGCCACCGAGGGCATCTCCGTCGAAGTGGTCGACCCGCGGACCGTCTCACCCCTCGACGAGGAGGGCATCCTCGAATCCGTCGCGTCCACCGGGCGGGTGGTGATCGTCGACGAGTCCGCGGCACGATGCGGATTCGGCCACGACGTCGCAGCGCTGATCGCCACCAAGGCGTTCGGTTCGCTGAAGGCACCGATCGAACTGGTCACCCCACCGCACACCCCGGTGCCGTTCTCCCCCGTGCTCGAACAGGCATGGCTTCCCAACGCGGCACGCATCGAGGCCGCGGTACGCAAGGTGGTGACCGCCTGACCATGAGTGACATCAAACTGATCGAAGTTCCCAAATGGGGCCTGTCCATGGACGAGGGCACCGTCACCGAGTGGTTGATCGACGAAGGAACCCCCTTCTCGAAGGGCGATCTGATCTGCGAGATCGAGACCAGCAAGATCACCAACGAGTTGGAGGCGCCGTTCGACGGAGCGCTTCGTCGCATCGTCGCCAGGCCGGGTGCCACGTTGCCGGTGGGTGCGGTTCTGGCCGTGTCGGCTGACGCGGCCGTTTCCGACGCCGAGATCGAGGAATTCCTGACCGGCATCGGAGCGGATTCCGTCCCCGCATCCGAGCCCGAGCGGTCGCCGGGCGGACAACCCACCCCCGCGGAACCGCGCGTGACACCCACCCCGTCGGCGCCGGCGGCACAGGAGTCGGCGAGGACTCCCGGCACAACCGCCGTCCCGGATTCGCTACGGGGACAGACGAAGGGTGACGTGTTCGCGACACCACACTCCCGCCGACTGGCAGACGAATTGTCGATCGACCTGGGCCGTGTGGCCGGGACCGGTCGCGAAGGCCGGATCTCCGTCGCGGATGTCCACGACGCGATTCGCTCGGCAGGTGGAACCGTCGCGGAGGCACCGTCTCCGACCCGATCGGGTGTGCCCGGACGCACCTCCGAGGACGACAGCGGAATCGATGCGACGCCGGTGGCGCGTCGACTGGCGAAATCCCTCGGCATCAATCTGCACGATTGCCGGGCCACCGGTTCGCGGGGACGCGTCTGCGAGGCAGATGTCCGGGAAGCCGAACGGACGTTCCGGCTCGTTCCCGATCCGGTGGCGGCGTCCACGGGCGGCGCGGACACCTCGCAGCACACGGCACCCGAGTTCGAGACGATCCCGTTCAACTCGATGCGCAAGGCGATCGGTCAGCGTCTGCAGGAATCGAAGCGCAACGCCCCGCACTTCCGGCTCACCGTGGACCTCGAGATCGACAATCTCCTCGCGCTCCGCAAGGAGATCAACGCGACCGTGCCCTCGGTCAAGCTGTCGGTCAACGACTTCGTCGTCAAGGCCTGCGCGGCGGCGCTGCGCAAGGTCCCCGATGTCAACGTCCAGTTCGACGAAGCAGCACAGTCGGTGCTGAGATTCTCCACCGCCGACATCTCGGTGGCCGTCGCCCTGCCGTCGGGTCTGATCACGCCCATCGTTCGCGGGGCGGAGAGCAAGAGCCTCGCCGAGATCTCCGGTGAGGTCCACGCACTGGTGACGAAGGCCAAGACCGGCAAGCTGACGCCTGCGGAGTTCCAGGGCGGCACGTTCACCATCTCGAACCTCGGGATGTTCGGGGTGCGCGAATTCGACGCGATCATCAACCCACCACAGGGCGCCATCCTCGCCGTCGGAGCCGGACAGCACCGTCCCGTCGTCGTCGACGGTCAGGTCGTGCCTCGCACGGTGCTCACCGTCACCTTGTCCTGCGACCACCGGGTAATTGACGGCGCCCTCGGCGCCACGTTCCTGCAGGAACTGCGGCGCTTCGTCGAGTCACCCGCATTGATGCTGGTCTAGGGAGTATCCATGACTGACAAATACGACGTCCTGGTAATCGGAAGCGGCCCCGGCGGCTACGTCGCCGCTATCCGCGCCGCTCAGCACGGACTCCGCACCGCGGTGATCGAACGGGACCGCCTCGGCGGTATCTGCCTCAACTGGGGTTGCATCCCCACCAAGGCACTCCTTCACGGCGCCGACGTGGCGCATACGCTGGCAAATCTGCGTCCGCTCGGATTCTCCACCAGTGGTGTGGAATTCGATATGGCACAACTGGTCGAATTCAGCCGTGGGGTGTCGGGTCGGTTGTCCGACGGCATCGGATATCTGATGAAGAAGAACGGTATCGACATGATCACCGGCACCGCACGCCTGACCGGAAAGGGCGTCGTGGGGGTCCGGGAGAGCGCGGACTCGGCGTCGCCGCTCACCGAGTACCGGGCCGACCACATCATCCTGGCCACGGGTGCGCGCCCGCGGTCGGTGCCCGGGGTGACACCGGACGGCGATCGGGTCTGGACCTACTTCGACGCACTGGTTCCCCAGGACCTTCCGAAGTCGTTGCTGGTCATCGGGTCCGGTGCCATCGGCGTCGAGTTCGCCAGCCTCTACCACGATCTGGGCAGCGAGGTCACGCTCGTAGAGCTGGCACCGCAGATCATGCCCGTCGAGGACGCCGCGGTGGCCGGCCACGTGCGCCGGCAGTTCGAGAAGCGCGGGATCGAGATCCACACCGGTGCCTCGGTATCCGAACTCACGGTCGGCGCGGACTCCGTCGCTGTGACGGTGAGATCGGCGGACGGAACCCTCGAGCAGCGTGTCGTGGAGCGGGTTCTCGTCGCAGCCGGCATCCAGGGCAACGTCGAGGATTTGGGACTCGAGGACCTCGGCGTCGAGGTCGACCGCGGCTTCGTCACCACCGACCAGTGGTGCCGCACGACCGCATTCGGGGTCTATGCCATCGGCGACGTCGCCGGCGCCCCGTGCCTCGCTCACAAGGCCGGCCACGAAGGTGTGCTGTGTGTCGACAAGCTGGCGGGTGACCCGCACGTGACACCGCTGGACAAGGACTATGTCCCCGGATGCACGTACGCCCGGCCCCAGGTCGCCAGCCTCGGCCTCACCGAGGACCAGGCGCGGGCGACCGGTCGTTCCCTGCAGATCGGGCAGTTCGATCTGCAGGCCTCCGGCAAGGCGCTCGCCATCGGTGAAGCGGACGGGTTCGTCAAGACCATCTTCGACGCCGACAGCGGGGAACTACTGGGCGCCCACATGGTCGGTCCCGATGTCACCGAGCAGATCCAGGGCTTCGGCATCGCCCGATCCCTGGAGGCCACCGGTGACGATCTCGCGGAAGTGATCTTCGCGCACCCCACGCTGTCCGAGGCCATGCACGAATCTGTCCTGGCCGCGCTGGGCCGCCCGATCAACATGTAGCAATCCCGCCGAACCGTGGTCACCCTCCGGCACCACGGTTCGGCGGAATTACCCCCAGGAATCGACACGTGACTGCCACACCGAGACCATCGTCCGACGCCCCGCAGGCCCCGCCCGGCCGCAAGCTGCTCCGCCTCGAGATCCGGAATGCGGAGACTCCGATCGAACGCAAACCGAACTGGATCAAGACGAGAGCGAAGATGGGCCCGGAATACTCCGAGCTCAAAAGCCTCGTCAAACGTGAGGGTTTGCACACCGTCTGCGAAGAAGCCGGCTGCCCCAACATCTACGAATGCTGGGAAGACCGCGAAGCGACCTTCCTCATCGGCGGGCAGCAATGCACCCGCCGCTGCGACTTCTGCCAGATCGACACCGGCAAGCCCGACGACCTCGACCGCGACGAACCCCGCCGCGTCGCCGAGTCCGTCCAGGCGATGGGACTGCGCTACTCCACCATCACCGGCGTCGCCCGCGACGACCTCCCCGACGGCGGCGCCTGGCTCTACGCCGAAACCGTCCGCCTGATCCACCAGCTCAATCCCGGCACCGGCGTCGAACTGCTCATCCCCGACTTTGGCGCCAAGCCCGACCAGCTCGCCGAGGTGTTCTCCACCCGCCCCGAGGTGCTCGCCCACAACGTCGAAACCGTCCCCCGCATCTTCAAACGGATCCGACCCGCGTTCCGCTACCAGCGCAGCCTCGACGTGATCACCGCCGCCCGCGAAGACAACCTCGTCACCAAGTCCAACCTCATCCTCGGCATGGGCGAAACCCCCGACGAGGTCACCCAGGCGTTGCACGACCTGCACGACGCCGGCTGCGACATCATCACCATCACCCAGTACCTGCGC
>NZ_JAAOQS010000198.1:0-6836 GCF_011603105.1 Rhodococcus sp. A14
CGCCACCACCCCGTCGAACGGTGGGTCAAGCCCGAGGAATTCGTCGAGCACTCCACCACCGCCGAGGAGATCGGCTTCGCCGGCGTCATGGCCGGACCCCTCGTCCGCTCCTCCTACCGCGCCGGCCGCCTCTACGCACAGGCGATGGCCCACCACGGCCGCGAACTCGCGCACCCCCTCACTCACCTCGCAGCCGTCCGACCCGACAGGAGTGTCAGCCCTTGATCAACGATTCCGTCATCGAAGACGCACAGGTCATCGAATTCGCCCGTCGCTGGCTGCCGTACGGCGGTGGCACCACCGGTGATCTCCTCGTCGAATTCGGTATGACACCCGCGTGTTATGTGGCCCGGCTCCGCAAGATCCTCGCCGGACCGGCCGGTCAGTGCCTCGACCCGCAACTGCGCGCCGACCTGGGCCGGTTCGTCGCCGTGCGATCGGCGAGGAATTAGACACCGGGAAGGTTCGTCACCCGACAACGTGCACGTCGACACCGTCCACGAACCGATACGGATGGGTGGACAGAACGGGGCCGAGGCTCTTCCGGAGACGGGAGATCTCCGCGCGAACGGCCACCACGTGGTCGCGGTCACCGAACAGCGCCACACTCAGTGACGCGGCATCGATTCCAGCGGAACCTGTTTCGGTCAACAGTCGCAGGATCTGCGCGTGGCGGGGTGAGAGCGCTCGGGTCCAGCTCGTGTCGCCTCGCACCGTGGCGCGCGGGGTGTCACCGAGGTCGAGTTCCACTGCGATGGCCGTCGGCCTGCCTCCGCGTCGCACCAGCCAGCCGTCACCGAGCGGTTCCGGCATGCACAGCCCCAACCCGGGCACGAGCAGTGGCGTGCCCGGGCACGGCGGTGACACCCGGTCGGGAACGGTGAGCCCGCGGGCGTCGGCGACCCAGCCGTGCCGGTCGACCACGAGCGCCGGACCGGCGGTCGCCCCGAGCGCCGGTGCCGCATAACCGCGGAGCTTCCCGAGAGTGATCGTGTGTTCCTGCCACAGTGTGGCCTCGGCCAACCGGACCGCCGTCTGCACCAGTGCCACCGTCGTCGGATGAACCGACATCGCCGAGCCACTGATGTCGACGACGCCGAGCACCTCGCCGCTGCGCGGATCGTGCACCGGAGACCCGGTGCACGACCACCCGCAGTGCGACCGTGCGTAGTGCTCCGCCGAGAACAGCTGCACGGGAGCATCTTCCACCAACGCTGTTCCGATGGAGTTCGTGCCCACCGACCTCTCGGACCACCGGGCGCCCTCCATGAACCCCAGCGCGTCGGCGGCCTTTCGCACGCCGCGTGACCCTTCGCGCCACAGCACCACCCCGTCGGCGTCCGCGATCACCACGATGAAGTTCGCGTCTTCCGCCACCTGGGTCAACGTGTCGCGAAGCTCGGGAAGGACCGATCGCAGGGCAGTTCGCGTCCGCCGGGCCTCGACCTCGGCATAGTCGGCGAGCACCACGTCCTCGCAGCGGTCGGGGCTGACCCCGTCCGCTTGTAGCCGCGACCACGATCGGCCGACCACGTCGCGCGGCTGCGCGGGCGGTTGCCGTCCCGACAGCACGGCATCGTGCACTTGACTCAACAACCTCGCGTGCCGGGGCAGATCGACGCCCGAGCCGACGGCGGGAAGGCGGTGCCGAACCGAACCGGTAGTACTCACCCGGCCGAGCCTACCGGGGATGTGGGTGCTCGACCAGAGCCGGGATCCGACCATTTCGATTGAGGGCGAACGCAATCGACGGCGGTCGGGACCACAGTGCAACCGAGTGCAACCCTTGAATACCCGCCCTCGTGATGCTTGGCTCTCCTGTGAGGACCGTCACAATGGACAGGAGCTAGGGATGAGCATCAAGGGCAAAGTCGCGTTGATCACCGGCGCGGGCCAGGGCATCGGACGCGCGATCGCGTTGCGATTGGCGTCGGACGGCGCCGACATCTCGCTCGTCGACGTCAACGGCGACCGGGTCGATGCGGTGGCCGACGAGGTCCGGGCCGCGGGCGCGAAGGCGATCTCACTGGTCGCCGACGTGACGGACCGCGATCAGGTGCAGTCCGCCGTCGACCGGACCGAGCGCGAACTGGGCGGATTCGACATCATCGTCAACAACGCGGGAATCGCCCAGGTCAACCCGATCGCCGACGTCACACCGGAGGAGGTCTCGCGCATCCTCGCCGTGAACGTCGAAGGCGTGCTGTGGGGAATCCAAGTCGGGGCAGCCAAGTTTCGAGCACGGGGGCATGGTGGAAAGATCATCAACGCGTCGTCGATCGCCGGCCACGAGGGATTCCCGATGCTCGGCGTGTATTCGTCGACCAAGTTCGCGGTCCGCGGACTCACCCAGGCCGCGGCGAAGGAGTACGCGTCCGACGGCATCACCGTCAACGCCTACTGCCCCGGCGTCGTCGGCACCGACATGTGGGTCACCATCGACGAGCGGTTCTCGACCCTCACCGGCGCACCGAAGGGCGCCACGTTCGAGAAGTTCGTCGGCGGCATCGCCCTCGGACGCGCGCAGACACCCGAGGACGTCGCCGCGTACGTCTCGTATCTTGCCGGGCCGGATTCCGACTACATGACCGGGCAGGCGGGACTGATCGACGGCGGCCTGGTGTACCGATAGGCCACCACTCGCAGCGGGGTTTCACGCCCGAATTCGCGGGTAGACGGACGTAGGGTGATGCGACAGCGCGTCCGGGGATGAAAGGGGCAGCCGTGGACGTCGACGACCTGGTGGAGCGCACCGCTCGGTTGCGGTTCGATCTGCAAGCACTCGAAAACCGCATCAAGGAGTTGACCGACGCGTTCGACACACTCGACCGCACCACCGACGGCGCTTCGAAGGAACAGGTGATCGACAGCCTCAGCGATGCCCGGCTCGACCTGAGCACTGCGGACAGGCACCTCGAGACCGCAGTGCGAAACGCCGAGAGGCTGTCGACCACCTGAACTCTGCGTCGGACGACGGGCTCGTCATGTCGTCGACCCCCGCGCACCCCAGACAACCCGATCCCACCAACTGCTGAGCGGACTGGGATCCGGCCACCGGATGGGCTCGTCCTCGCGCAGTTCCGTAACGCGACGTTGCGCACTCTGATTCGATGATCCGCCTTCTTCTCGACGCACAGCACTGCACCTCCCGAACTCCTGCGCGCCCGTCACGGCGGCGGGCGCGGCCCACTGTGCATCCGGAATTTAGCACCGCCGCGTCCGAACGACCAGCTTTCCGACGCAGTAACCATTCGATAGCGACCGTCCAGGTTTCGGCGAGCAGCATCAAAACTGGCACTCACGACCGCCGAGTGCTAAATTTCTGCTGCACAGTAGTGGATGCGCTCGCCGAGGTGGCGGGCCATTTTGACGATCACGGGAGGTGTGTTGCTGTGCTGCGTTCCGATCGACTCGCCGAGGCTCGGCCGATGACCCGATCTTTGCTGGAAGTCCACAACGGATCGTCGCGACGCAATCCCGACAGCTCCCCGGCACGACTCCCCCGGCTCGCCAGACCACGGCACCTGCGGGGCGAACACTGGAGCGACATCTCGGTCATGCTGGGAGCACTGTCGATAGTGATGTTCTGGATGTTCGGATTCAGCATCGTTCTCGGCGTCTGCGCCATCGCTGCCGGCATCGCCGCCAACCGACACCCTGCCGTCGAAGGAAGCGAGCCCAAGTCTCTGGAAGCACTGCTGGGCATTCTCACCGGCGCTTTCGGAATCGCAGCCGGCACAGTCTTTCTCACCGCGGCGCTCCCACACCTCTGACATACGCCACAAATCTGGCCCGACACCCGGCGAGGATCAACTCGCGGGTGCCGGGCCAGATGACGGTTGATCGGCCGAGGCCGATCAACCATGATCAGTCGAGGTCGAACCGGTCGAGGTTCATCACCTTGTTCCAGGCAGATACGAAGTCCTGCACGAACTTCTGCTGCGCATCGTCGGTGGCATACACCTCGGCG
The DNA here is from genome assembly GCF_011603105.1 of Rhodococcus sp. A14. Taxonomy (NCBI): domain Bacteria; kingdom Bacillati; phylum Actinomycetota; class Actinomycetes; order Mycobacteriales; family Nocardiaceae; genus Rhodococcus; species Rhodococcus sp. A14. Next base: position 3,971 of record NZ_JAAOQS010000198.1, read on the forward strand.
AGAGCGCGCAGTTGCGAGTTCGAACCGAAGACGAGATCGACGGCGGTGGCGGTCCACTTGGCGTCACCCGTGACACGGTCGGTGCCTTCGTAGACGTTCTCCGCCGAGGCCGAGCCCTTCCACTGCGTACCCATGTCGAGGAGGTTGACGAAGAAGTCGTTCGTCAACGCCTCGGGCCGGTCGGTGAAGACGCCGTGCTTCGTTTGACCGAAGTTGGCGTTCAGTGCACGCAGGCCGCCGACGAGAACCGTCATTTCCGGAGCGGTCAGGTTCAACATGTAGGCCCGGTCGACCAGAAGTGCCTCGGCAGGCAACTTCTCCCCCTCTCGGAGGTAGTTGCGGAACCCGTCGGCCCTCGGCTCGAGTACGGCGAACGACTCCACATCGGTCTGCTCCTGTGTGGCGTCGGTACGACCCGGCGTGAACGGGACCGTGATGTCGTGGCCGGCGTTCTTCGCCGCCTTCTCGACCGCCGCGGCGCCGGCCAGCACGATCAGATCCGCGAGCGAGACCTTCACCCCGCCGGACTGCGACGAGTTGAAGTCCTGCTGGATCTGTTCGAGGGTCTGCAGGACCGTGGCCAGCTCGGTGGGGTTGTTGATCTCCCAATCCTTCTGCGGCGCAAGCCGGATTCGCGCCCCGTTGGCGCCGCCGCGCATGTCGGTGCTGCGGTGGGTGGCTGCCGACGCCCAGGCGGTCGACACGAGCTGGGAGATGGACAGACCCGAGTCGAGGATCTTGCCCTTGAGCGCGGCGATCTCGCTGTCACCGATCAGCTGGTGATCGACTGCGGGGACCGGGTCCTGCCACAGCTGCGCCTCCGGAACCCACGGGCCGAGGTAGCGCGTGACGGGCCCCATGTCGCGGTGCAGCAGCTTGTACCACGCCTTGGCGAACTCCTCGGCGAACTCCTCCGGGTGATCGAGCCAACGCCGGGTGATCTTCTCGTAGGCCGGGTCGACGCGCAGGGAGAGGTCCGTGGTCAGCATCGTGGGGGCACGCCCCGCCGACGAATCGAACGGGTCGGGGATCGTGCCCGCGCCTGCGCCGTCCTTGGCGGTCCACTGCCAGGCACCCGCGGGACTCTTGGTCAGCTCCCACTCGTAGCCGTACAGGACTTCGAGGAAGCTGTTGTCCCACTTCGTCGGTGTGGGGGTCCACACGACCTCGAGACCACTGGTGATCGCGTCCTTGCCCACGCCGGTGCCGTAAGCACTCTTCCAGCCCAGGCCCTGCTGCTCGATCGGGGCGCCTTCCGGTTCCGGACCGACCAGGTCGGCGTCGCCTGCGCCGTGGGTCTTGCCGAAGGTGTGGCCGCCTGCGATCAGCGCGGCGGTCTCCACATCGTTCATCGCCATGCGGCCGAACGTCTCCCGGATGTCGCGGGCGGCCGCCAGCGGATCCGGCTGGCCATTGGGTCCCTCCGGGTTCACGTAGATGAGACCCATCTGCACGGCCCCGAGCGGACCCGAGAGTTCGCGATCGCCGCTGTAGCGCTCGTCGCCCAGCCAGGTGTCCTCGGGACCCCAGTACATCTCCTCGGGCTCCCAGATGTCCTCGCGGCCGAATCCGAACCCGAAGGTCTTGAACCCCATCGACTCCAGGGCACAGTTTCCGGCGAAGACGAGGAGGTCCGCCCAGGAGATCTGCTTGCCGTACTTCTGCTTCACCGGCCAGAGCAGCCGGCGAGCCTTGTCGAGGCTCGCATTGTCGGGCCAGCTGTTGAGGGGGGCGAAACGCTGAGCGCCCTGACCGCCACCGCCGCGACCGTCCGCGATGCGGTAGGTGCCGGCGGCGTGCCAGCTCATCCGGATGAAGAGGCCGCCGTAGTGGCCGTAGTCGGCGGGCCACCAGTCCTGCGAGGTCGTCATCAGATCGATGACGTCGCGCTTGAGTGCCTCCACGTCGAGCTTGGCGAACTCCGCCGCGTAGTCGAAGTCCGCGCCCATCGGGTTCGACTTCGACGTGTGGGCGTGCAGCACCGACAGCTCCGGCTGGTTCGGCCACCAGTCGCGGTTCGTCCTCGGGCGGTTCGCCGCCGGAGTGGGAGACGGGATTACGGGATTTTCACTTTCACTGGTGCTCTGAGTGTTTCCCTCATGAGCGACCGGGCAGCTATCGGACACAACATTCCTTCCGGGAGAGACCAAACTGGGCTGTGGTCATGGGTTCGATCGAGAAGTCTGTGATGTCGAGCAGTCGGGGCACAGACCCCAGTAGATGACCTCGGCCTCCTCGACGAGGAAACCGTTGTCGTCGGACGCGGTCAGGCAGGGCGCCTCGCCGACGGCACAGTCGACGTCCGCAATGACCCCACACGACCGGCAGATGACGTGGTGGTGATTGTCTCCGACCCGCGACTCGTACCGAGCAACGGAGCCGGGCGGCTGAATCCGCCGCACCAATCCCACAGCGGTCACTGCGTGCAGCACGTCGTACACGGCCTGCCGGGACACCCCTTCCAGAACGGTGCGCACCGCTCCGAAAATCGTCTCCGTATCGGCATGTGGACGCGCGTGCACGGCCTCCAACACCGCGACCCGCGGGCGGGTCACGCGAAGCTCAGCCCCGCGCAGCAGCGCTGCGTAATCCGGCATCGACGGCACCCACCCACTATGACTTACTTTTCTGGACTCAGCCAAGACTTTGCGGAAACATTTTGCCGTGACTTCGAATCACGCATATATGGCCCGGTGGCCGACCGCTGCTCCGGCAAACCCTTCAGGGAAGCTCGAAGGTGACGACGACCGTGGGCACCGAATCCGGCGACGACAGTCCGATCGTGCCGCCCGACGGCACGAGGGAGAGTCCGCCCCCGCCGCCGCCCGGTGGCTCGTCCGCCTCGCCGGTGCCACCGATCCGTCCC
>NZ_JAAOQS010000199.1:0-6529 GCF_011603105.1 Rhodococcus sp. A14
GGTCCGGGCGGGCGAACTCACCTACACCGAGGCCGTCGCGCAGGGGATGTACACGCCACTGGGCACCGGAGACGTGGATATCGCCGGGGTTGTCGAGCGGCTGCAGAATCAGGGTTACGACGGTTGGTACGTCCTCGAACAGGACACCATCCTCGCGTCGGAACCGGAAGGCGAAGGCCCCGTGCGGGACGTCGTCCGGAGCGTCGAATACCTGAGGAGCATCACGAAGTGAGGCCATTGCCTCTGCGCTGAATCGGGGTGCCGGCGGGGACGCGGCTACGACCGGGCCGGACCGGTCGTGCCGCGCACCACCAGGTGGGGGTCGATCACGAAATCCTGCGGGACGAGGTCCTCGTCCTCGAGTCGCCCGATGGCGAACTGCACGGCGCGCCGCGCCAGACCCTCCGTGTCCTGCCGCACGGTGGTGAGGTCGATCCGCGACAACTGTGCCAGGTGGCTGTCGTCGTACCCGACGATCGAGATGTCGCCGGGCACGTCGACGTGGGCGCGGGTGAACACGTCCATGAGGCCGATGGCGCAGCGGTCGTTGCCGGCGAGCACCGCGGTCGGCAGGCGGTCCTCCGCCAGTAGGGTGTTCGCGGCGGCGACACCTGCGTCCTCGGTGTGCTGACCGGGAATGACGCGAATGTGGTCGGAGAGGTCGTGCTTGCGCATCGCCGCGAGGTACGCGCGACGACGCTCGGGTGACCCCGGGTCCGCTCCGCCGTCGACGTGCACGATGTCACGATGTCCCAGTTCGACGAGGTGGTCGACGGACTGCCTGATGCCCTTGGCGTCCGCGGTCCGCACGGTGTCGACGGCGGTGTGGGGGAGTGCGCGGCCGACGACGGTGACGACGGCACGGTCCGCGAGCGTCCGCAGATAGTCGGCCTCGGACAGCGGACCGAGCAGGATCAGGCCTTCGCACCGGTGACTGAGAAGCGCTTCGATCGCCTTGTGTTCGTCCCGGGCGGGTGCGCTCGCGGAGAGCAGGACTTCGTATCCGGCGGCCTCGGCCTCCGCGTAGATGGTTCCGATCAGGTCGGCTTGGAAGGTCTGGTGGACGTCGATGAGCACACCGAGGGTGCGACTGCGCCCACGGGCGAGCATGCGGGCGGCCCGGTCGAGCCGGTAGCCGAGTTCGTCCGCGGCCTGGAGGACGCGTTCCCGCGTCTCGTCGGAGGCGCCGGGTTTGTTGCTGAAGATCAGTGACACGAGGGTGCGCGACACCCCGGCCCGCGTCGCGACATCGGCCATCGTGGGGCGTCGGTGCAGGCCGGCGGGTAGCCGTTCCGCACCGTCGTGCGCGGTGGCTCGATCGTCGAGCATCTCGATCTCCCTCGGTCGCGTCGTCAGGGACATTCTCACGCATCGCGTCATCTGCCCTTGACACCCTCTGTGATTCACATCATAGTAGGTAACTGAAGCGCGTTAGTGAAGCGCTTCAGTCCAGGAGAGAACGCCCCGTCGGCTGCATCGAGCCGAGCGCACTCGGGCGATATCGACACACGTGAACCGATCTTCCGTGTCGCGATGCGTGAGCATTCCCCAGAAAGGCCATACACCTGATGTCGACAACCCACTCGGCTGCCAGTGCCCGCGGAAGCGGCGGCGCTGCGCGTAACGAGCGCAGTCACAAACGCTTCCTGACCAAGCTCACCGTCATCTCCACGCTCGGGGGACTGCTGTTCGGCTACGACACCGGTGTGATCTCCGGTGCGCTGCTCTACATGAAGGACGAGCTGAACCTCAGCGCGGTCGGCGAAGCCACTGTCGTGAGCTCGCTGCTCTTCCCGGGTGCCGCCGTCGGTGCGCTGCTCGGAGGCCGGTTGTCGGACGCTCTCGGTCGCAAGCGCACGCTCCTCGTCTGCGCGGGACTGTTCCTCGTCGGCGCCCTCGGGTGTGCGATGGCCCCCAACGTGGAGATCATGGTGCTGGCCAGGATCGTCCTCGGTCTCGGTGTGGGCGCCGCCGCCGTCACCTGCCCGCTCTACCTGGCCGAGATGGCGCCGGTCGAGCGCCGCGGTCGGATGGTCACCATCAACGAACTGATGATCGTCACCGGTCAGATGCTCGCCTTCTCGATCAACGCGCTACTCGATCACCTGATCGAGGATCCGACGGTGTGGCGGTACATGCTGGCCATCGCCTCGGTGCCCGCGGTACTCCTGCTGCTCGGCATGCTCGCGCTCCCGGATTCGCCGCGGTGGTACGCGTCGAAGGGCCGGTTCGCCGAAACCCGCAGGACGCTCGAATTGAGCCGCAGCGAGTCGGAGGCCGCAGTCGAGTACGCCAGCATCAGCGTCCACGCCGCCCGCGACCGGAACTCGAAGGTCAGTGGCGCCGTCCACTATCTGCGCGACTATCCCTGGATGCGCCGGATCCTCTGGATCGGCTGCGGTCTGGCCATCGTCCAGCAGGCAACGGGTATCAACACGGTCAACTACTACGCCCCGACGATCCTGGAACAGAGCGGGTTGGGTGTCAGCGCGTCCCTGGTTGCCACCATCGCGGTCGGTGTCACGTCGGTGGTCATGACGATTGTCGGAATCATCCTGCTGGGCTTCGTGAATCGTCGCACGATGCTGCTGACCGGATTCATCGGTGTGGCATCCTCGCAGGCCGCGCTGTCCCTGGTGTTCCTGCTGCCCTCGTCCACCGGCCGCAGCTACATCATCCTCGCCGCGATGATGGTGTTCGTCGCCTTCGTGCAGTGCTTCATCGGAACCTGCGTGTGGTTGCTGCTCTCGGAGATCTTCCCGATGGCCATCCGCGGGTTCGCCATGGGCCTCGCGGTCTTCGTGCTCTGGACGACGAACGCCTTGATCTCGTTCGTCTTCCCGATCCTGAACTCGGTCCTCGGATCCACCGGAACCTTCGGCCTGTTCGTCCTCGTCAACCTCATTTCGGTGTACTTCGTGTACCGCTTCGTCCCGGAAACCAAGGGTCGCAGCCTCGAAGAGTTGGAGGACCGCCTCGGCGCAGGCAAGCCCGACGCGTCGGCTGCGGGAAGCACCGCCGCCGTCGCCACCCACTGATCGCTGGATCTCAGGCACCGGCGCCGCAGCCTTCGGGTGGTGGTGCCGGTGCGTGGCTCGCCTCCCGAGCAGGTCGTGTAACAATTTCGCGTCCTGCTGGTCGTGGGAGCGCTCGATGAGCAGTCGGAGGGCGCGGGGAGGTCTGCACCGATTGTGGGTGAGGTGAGATCGTCGCCTGCACCGCGCTTTTCCGGATGGCAGCGAGGACCGGCAACGCTTCCTCACCGAGGCACGCATGCAGTTCGATGCTTTCCCGATCGCTCACGGCCCGAATCCTCGACCGCGCCCGTGAGTGCCCGACGAGCCCAGAGACTCCTCAACCACGCACGGGGAGCGGAGCTCCGTTCAGTAGTGCGTCCCTGGCCATCGTCGCGGCCCCGATCCGCTGGGCCGATTCGCCGAGTTGGGTTTCCCGGATGCGGGCGAGGGGACGGTGCCCGGAACCGGTTGCGAGAGAGGCGTAGACGTCTCGCGCGTGGTCGAGGAACAGCGGAGCCGAACCGCTGACACCACCGGAAACGACGACGAGATCGGGGTCGTAGACGTCACCGACGATGGCGAGTCCGACGCCCAGCCACCGTGCGAACTCCTCCATGGTGCGCACGGCGAGCGGGTCGCCGTCCCGCGCGGCGCTCGCGATGCGGCGGCCGGTGAGCGATCCCGGGTCGCTCGCGACCTCGCGTGCGAGCACCGTGGAACTCGCCGGGTCGGCGGCGAGGAGCTCGATGGCCGTGTCGACGAGCGCTGTTCCGCTGCAATACCGTTCCCAGCACCCCCGTTTACCGCACGCGCACGGTCTGCCGCCCGGCACCACCTGGAGGTGACCCAGCTCGGGGGCGACGCCGTAACTGCCCCGGTAGAGCGTGCCGTCGATGAGCAGAGCCGCACCGATGCCGGTGCCGATCGCGACCATCACGACATTGCGGCCACCGGCGGCGGCACCGAACCGGTGCTCCGCCCACGCCGCCGCGTTCGCGTCGTGTTCGAGGACTACCGGCAGTCCGAGCCGGTCACTCAGATCGTTCGCGACCGGCACGTTCTTCCACGGCAGGTGCGGGGCGAATCGCACCGTGGTGAGGTCGGAGCTGATGAATCCGGCCACGGCGAGACCGACGGCGGCGATCCGATGACGGGACGCGAGCTCGCGGACGGCACGGTCGAGCGCGTCCTCGAGGGCTTTCGCCGACTGCGGTGTGGGTGCCTGGACGGAGTCGAGTACCTCGCCGGTGTCGTCGACCACACAGGCACGGATACTGGTACCACCGACGTCGATGCCGACGGTGAGAGCGGAAGCAGGCACGGAGGCGACGGTACTCACCGTGCCGAGGCCGTCGCCGCCTCGGGTACCGCCCGGGAATCTTCCCAGGCGTCGAGCCGGTTGATGGCTGTCCTCGCGACCACCTGTTGCTCCGTGACCGCCAGGTGTCCCCGGGTCCTGCCCAGGAACGACCAGGTCCAGGAGATGGCGGTCGCGAGTCGGCTCTTGAAGCCGACGATGTAGACCAGGTGGATCAGGAGCCAGAGCAGCCAGGCGAGCAGCCCGGTCAGTTGGAGGCGGCCGACCTTCGCGACCGCGTGGAAGCGGGAGATCATGGCCATGCTGCCCTTGTCCGTGTATCGGAACGGGGCGCGTTCGGGCTTGTCGCGACCTTTCGGGTGGGCGCGCACCTCCGCGGCGATCAGCTGCGCGGCGTAGCGGCCGCCCTGGATCGCGACCTGGGCGACGCCGGGAAGGCCGTCGCGGTTCATCATGTCCCCGACGACGAAGACGTTGCTGTGGCCGGGGAGGGTGAGGTCGGGTTCGACGAGGACACGGCCCGCGCGGTCGGTGTCGGCGCCGGTCTGTTCGGCCAGTTGCCGGCCCAGCGGGCTGGCTGCGACCCCGGCGGACCAGATCTTGCAGGCGGCCTCGATCCGCCGCTCCCCGTCCTGGTCGCGGACGGTGAGTCCGTCGTCGTCGACGTCGGTCACCATCGCGCCGAGCTGGATCTCGACGCCGAGATCCTCCAGCGTGTCGGCGGCAGCTCGACGCAGTTTGTCGTCGAAGGGCGGGAGCACCGTGGGCGCCGCGTCGAGCAGGATGATCCGCGCGTCACGGGGATCGATGGTGCGGTAGGCGCCGGCGAGAGTGCGGTGTGCGAGCTGGGCGATCTCGCCGGCCATCTCGACTCCGGTGGGCCCGGCGCCGACCACGACGAACGTCAGGAGTCGCGCCCGCTCGGCGGGATCGGTGCTCACCTCGGCGCTTTCGAAGGCGCCGAGGATGCGGCCGCGCAGCTCGAGGGCGTCGTCGATCGTTTTCATTCCGGGTGCGTGCTCGGCGAAATGGTCGTTGCCGAAATAGGATTGGCGGGCGCCCGCCGAGACGACGAGGCTGTCGTACTCGGTGACGGTGGTGCGGCCGCGATGTGTGGAGGTGACGGTCCGATCGGCGACGTCGATCTTCTCGACTCCGCCGATCAGGACGGACGCGTTCTGCTGGTCCTCGAGGACGAGCCGGGTCGCGGGCGCGATCTCACCCTCGGACAGGATTCCCGTCGCCACCTGGTACAGCAACGGCTGGAACAGGTGGTGCGTCGTCCGATCGATCAGAGTGACATCGACGTCCGTCCGTTTCAGGGCCTTGGTGGCGAAGAGGCCGCCGAATCCCGATCCGATGACCACGACCCGATGACGGCGGGCGAGAGAGGTGTCGCTCATGAAGTTCCTTTCGATCGAACGGACTCCGCGCCGGACCGCGGACGGTCCGGCGCGGAGAACCAGTACCTATGCGTTCTGGGGGAATCCGAGGTTGAGTCCGCCGTGGCTGGGGTCGAGCCAGCGGGTGGTGACGACCTTGCCGCGGGTGAAGAAGTGGACGCCTTCGGTGCCGTGGGCGTGGGTGTCGCCGAAGAGGGAGTTCTTCCAGCCGCCGAAGGAGTAGTACGCCATGGGGACGGGGATGGGGACGTTGATGCCGACCATGCCGACCTCGACCTCGTTCTGGAACCGTCGGGCGGCGCCGCCGTCGTTGGTGAAGATGGCGGTGCCGTTGCCGAACGGGCTGGAGTTCACCAGTTCCAGGGCCTCGTCGTAGGAGTCGACGCGGATCACGGAGAGGACGGGTCCGAAGATTTCGTCGGTGTACACGCTCATGTCGGTGGTGACGTGGTCGATCAGGGTGGGGCCGAGCCAGAACCCGTCCGCACCGCCGTTTGCCTGCACGGTGCGCCCGTCGACGACAATCGTCGCCCCAGCGCCTTCGCCGGCGTCGATGTAGGAGGCGACCTTGTCGCGGTGCACCTTGGTCACCAGCGGTCCCATGTCGGAATCGAGGGTGCCGTCGCCGATCTCGAGGGTGTCGGTGCGGTCCTTGATCTTGGCGACCAACTCGTCGGCGATGTCGCCGACCGCGACCAGGGCGCTGATGGCCATGCAGCGTTCGCCGGCGGAGCCGAAGCCGGCGTTGACCATGGCGTCGGCGGCGAGGTCGAGGTCGGCGTCCGGGAGGA
>NZ_JAAOQS010000019.1:0-103273 GCF_011603105.1 Rhodococcus sp. A14
CGAATGTGACGATGGGCGGGTACGGTGCCTCGTTCTACGGTGACCTGCATGTGTGTGGTGCTGCGCCGTTGGATTTCTTCACCGATCAGAAGCTGGTCGTCACACGATGGTGAGCACTATGCGGCGAACCAGTGGGAACGCGACATGAACTCCGCAGTCGTCATCGAAACAGATCTCTAAGGTCGAGGACGAAACTCACTCGAAAAATCGCTCTATCCAAGATCAAACGAAGTTGCGCGGTAATCGTTGCACTCGAGGTCACCGCGCATCCAGTGGGGGAACAGACTCAGAAACGTCTCACACATCGTGAGAAATTTGAGCGGCACGCCGTACAGGGCTGGCCTGATTCGTATAGATGGTTCCTTTGGCAAGGAATCTCTTATGGAATCACGAGGCAACCGCGTCTTACCGCTCCACTCTCAGGTAGAAGGATGCCAATGTACCTTGATCAAGTTTCTATGGCGGCGCAGTTTCCGACGGTGGTCTACATTATCGGGCTGATCGCCATCTTGCTGGCCATAGCCGGGATACTTCTATTCGACGCAGGCCTCAGTCGTGCAGGAAACGTGATGCACACGTTGACGCAAAAGCTTGTCGCTGCATTCGTTGCTGCGGCGGGTATGTCACTGATCGGATTCGCCATCTGGGTCACGCAGTTCAACCAGGCTTTCGGTGTTGCAAATCCGCTCGGCCAGGCGATCAAGTCGTGGTGGCTCGGAGGAACGGGCATCAACACCCTACCCCAGGATCTCGACCCAGCGGTCGTGCCGAATGCTGACTCCTTCCAGGCCTTTTACGCGCTCTTCATTCTCTTCGCCGCCTTCTTCGCGGCGCTGTTGGCCGGGTCTGTGATCGAACGGGTCAAAACAAGTTCCTTGGCGTTGATCGCATTACTCTTCGGGGCTGTAGTCATCCCGGTCGCTGGGTACCTGGTCTACGGCTCTGTCGGGCCGCTGTCCAACGCCGGTACCCACGACTTCGGCGGTGCATTCTTCTATATATTGCTTGGGTGTTGGGCGTTCATATTGGTGTGGCGAGCCAGGCCAAGGGTGGGTGTTTTCGACGGCACCACGACCGAGCCTGCGATTCCGCACAACATGTTGTACGTAGTGGTCGGAATGGTACTCTTCCTTGCCGGAATCTGCGGCTACGCGCTTACCAACGGGTACCTGGTACCCGGATCGGGATACTTCGGGATCACCCTCAACGAGAGCGGCATGGGGCTGATTGTCACGAATCTCATGATGGCATTCGCGGCCTCGGCGATCGGCGGCCTGCTGGTCTGGAAGATAGGGAAACACCCGTACTTCTTCTTGGTGTCACCGGTGGCCGGCTGGATTTCGGTGTCGGGGCTGATCGACGTCGTCAAGCCCTGGCAGGCAGGTCTGACCGCCGTGTTTGCGCCCTTCATCCTGCTCGGCGGTTACAAACTGATGATCAGGCTCCGGCTGGACGACGTCAAAGTTGTACCACTTACGCTGGGCCCGGGCATCTACAGCGCTTTGATGACCGCGGTGTTGGCAGGTGGCGTCAAGCAGGGTGGCTACTTTGGAATTACCCAGGGTGAGTATGCCTTCCAGCACGCCTCGATCAACATCGGACATCAATTGTACGGAGTTATCGTTTTCCTGGCGTTCGGTCTCGCGTCGGCGCTTCTCGTGGTCTTCGTGGTCGAGAAGACCATCGGGCTGCGTGACGGGCGAGTCGATGAAGGCCTGGAGGCGAAACTGGATCGCGCAGTCATTGGCGAGGTCGCATATCCTGACCGGACACCTGCAGGGCTACAACAAGCTGACGTATCCGACGAACCGGCTGCCGAGGTCAGCTTAGTGCCTTGACGGCACGCTAGAACTATCCATTCGCCTGAGCTGAATGAACGCGTCACCAGGATGCGAGGTTGGGATCGCCAACAGATCGCCAACACGACGCGTTCATCGCCGATCCGGTGCTGTTCAGCGCACCTGATGGAAGTCGATCAACGAGCCTTCGACAGGTCACGGATTGTCCCGGGAAAGGTGATCACTGAGCCGCCGGCCGGTGAGCACTGTTTGCGCCCGGAGTGAGCGTCGATTGCCAGGGTTGGATCGTGCCCTGGCCGGTCGGTGAGGTCGCCTGTAGCGCTGATGGGGTGTGGTGTCGTGTGAGCTTTGATCCGTTAGGTTGTCGCCGGGTGCCTCTGGGCTCGAACAGCTTTCACCCATCCTAGGAGAACTGAAAGAGGCGATCGATGATCTTCGTCGGAGACGACTGGGCGAAGACCATCACGACGTTCACCTGATGGATGACGTCGACCGGCGGCCGTCGTCGCGTTCGGCTGCCGGAAGGGCTGGCCGGCAGCCGTGAACTGCACGAACTGGTAGCCACCCGTCCCGAAGAGACAGGGCAGGTCGTGGTCGGCTTCGAAACCGACCGCGGCCTGCGGGTGCAGGCGCTGACGGCGGCCGGATACCAGGTGTACGCGGTCAACCCACTCGCGGTCGCTCGTCGAGTGACTCGAGACGGTCTCTCGAATAGTCACGCAATGGCCGCCTTCGTGGGCTACGAGGCGCTGGTGAGACTTGGATCCAGTTCGTCGCACCATCCGCGTGATGCTGCGACGAGGAACGCTTCCGGTGCCAGCCTCGTCGTCATGGGCGACCTCGGGGGCGGAGACCGAACCTTCCCCCTACAACACGCTCACGCGTTCTCGGTCACGAACCATGCCGCGATCTGGGCGCGCGAGTTGAATCCGAGTTTGGTGAGGAGGTGTTCCACATGACCCTGTGCGGTCCGCGGCGATATGGTCAGTCTGGTCGCGATCTGGCGATTGGTTAGCCCTTCGGCGACGAGCGCAGCGACTTCGCGTTCACGTTTGGTCAACCGGACAGACGGCTGGCCGGATTGTGACGAGTGCGGTCGTTGCGTTGACTCCACAGCCTCCTCCTCGAGCGCGTAGGTGATTGCGCCATCCGCGTCGAACTGGCTGCCCTTGCTACGAGCTGCGCTGAAGGTGCTGGAGCCGAGTTCGCGAGAGGCGTCGGTCACACATCGATCGTGTTGCTCGTTGAGGGCGGTGAACAGCAGTGGGCTACTCCCGACGGAATGCGCGAAGTTCTCCGCGGCGCCCAAAAGTGTGGCGGATCGTTGAAACTGTCGCTCCTCGCCCGCTGTCCACGCGAGCGCCTCGAGGCACACCGCCGCGGCCAAGCGGTCGTCCACACGTCGAACCAGTACCAACGCTTCTTTCAGAAGTCTGCTCGCCAGTTCCAACTCGCCTCGGCGAATGATGGCCACGCCCATCGCCCACAGGGTGTACGACCGGTACATGGTCTCGTCGTGAGCTTCCGTAATGGAAAGAGCATCGTTGAAACACGCGATCGCCTGATTAGACTCTCCGAGTAGATCGTAACCCACACCTAGCATCACGAGGATCCAAACATGTTGTGTGAGATCATGATCGGTGGACAATGCGGCGCGCGCCTTTTCGAGTTCGGCGCACGCAGGCGTGAGGTCGCCCTTGTAGACTCCGACCACGCCTTCGGCGCGGGCGAGAAAAATGTCGGCAACGGGGTTTGTCGTTTCCTCGGCCAGCGAGCGTGCCTCCTCCAATACGGTCGACGCAGTGTCGAAGTCTCGCTGTACCGCGGCGAGCGAGCTCGCAGCGTAGAGCGCTTTGATCCTGGTGGCGGGATACTGCCCTGTCTCGCACGCCAGTAGACGGTCGAGCCAGTATCTGCCCTCGTTGAACAGGCTGTGGGAGAACCAGAACGCGAATAGAGAAGACGCGATATCGAGACCCTTTTCGGGGGCGTCGCCCACGGAAAACTCCATTGCCTCACGTAGGTTCGACTGCTCACGGGTCAGTTGCGTGATCCACTCGAGTTGACGAGGGCTGATCCAATCGGCTGCCGCGCCAGCGGACAGCTGCCGACACCATTCTCGATGCTCACGGCGCAGTTGCTGAAGTTCGCCCGACGCCTGCGCCTTCTCTTTGCCGTAGACGCGCAGGATCTCGAGCATCCGGAATCGCACATCCCGGCCTACCTCTTCCCGCATCAGGATCGACTTGTCCACCAGAGAGGTAAGCGTGTCCAGGAACTCGTCGGACGAGATGTCGCGGCTGCAGATAGTCTCGGCCGCGGTGAGTTCGAAGTGACCAGCGAACACCGACAACCGGGACCACACCAGTCGTTCCTGCGGTGAGCACAGCTCGTAGCTCCAGTCGATACACAATCGCATCGTTCGCTGTCTCGGCGGTCCGGCCCAGTGCCCGCGGGACAACACTTCGTAGCGGTCCCTCAGCCGATCCCGAATCTGCTCGGGGGACATCGCCCGCAATCGTGCGGCCGCCAACTCGATCGGTAGGGGCAGACCGTCCAGTTGCCGGCAGATCTGCGCGATCGTGCTCGTGTTGTCTTCGGTCAGAGCGAAGGTGGGAACGGCAGCAGCGGCCCGGTCGGCGAACAGCCTTACGGCGTCGAACTGGGGAAGGCCTTCCGGTGTCGTCGGGCGGCTGTCGATGGGGACGCTGAGTGGTGGAACGCGAAGAACGGCTTCCCCGCTGATTCCCAGTGGCTCGCGGCTGGTGGTGAGGACATAGAGGTTGGGACAGAAGTGCAAAAGTTGGTCGACGACTTCTGCCGTCTTCTCCAGCACTTGCTCACAATTATCGAGCACCAAAAGCAACTTCTGCGAGCCCAGAAACTCTTGAAGAATCTCGATGAGCGGTCGCGCCGTCTGATTGCGTAGCCCGAGTTCGGATGCGACGACGACCACGACGAGCGAGTCGTCCTCGACGGCACCGAGCTTGACGATCCGCACACCGTCAGTGAACGCTGCCTGTACCTTCGCCGCCACACGCAGCGCCAGCCGAGTCTTGCCGACCCCACCGATACCGGTGAGGGTGACAAGGCGCGACACCCCGAGCAGTCGTCGTGCCTGAGCGAGTTCGTGACGACGACCGACGAAGCTGGTCAACTCCAGAGGAAGATCACCCTGCGCGGACTTGCCGACACCGGGCATGGAGTGCGATCGATGCTCTCTCGTGCCGGCGTGCGACCCGGCGGACCCACCTCCCGCTTCGACGCGGACCGCCATCACATCCATCGGAAATCCGTAGCGTGCCTGGATGCCCCGAAGTTCGTCACCGAACGCAGCAGCAGTGGGCTGGCGCTGGTGTGGCTCGGCAGACATTGCACGTTCGATAATGGTGCTGACGTCATCGGGGATTCCGGCGATCCGTGGGTCTGGGACCGGATCGGTCGTGACCCGCAGAAACTGCGCGATCATGTTCTCTCCGCTGCGACGTTCGAATGCGGCATGACCAGTGAGGGCGCAGAATACGGTGGCGCCGAGACCGTAGATGTCGGACGCCGCGCTCGGCTCGTCCCCCCGCAACACTTCAGGTGCGGTGAAGGCGGGCGATCCGGTGATTACACGCTTGGTGGTGGTGAATCCGCCAGGTATATGTGCAATGCCGAAATCGGTTAATGCAGGCTCGGCATAGTCGGTGAGCAGGATGTTCGCAGGTTTGACGTCGCGGTGAATGATCCCGAGGCGGTGGGCGCTCTCCAATGCTCCGGCGATACGTATCCCGATCCGGAGAGCCTCGTCCAGTGGAAGTGAACCCTGACGGCTAATCCATGCTTGCAGTGAGCCCTGGGCATGGAATTGCATCACCAGGTACGGCCGCCCACTTCCCGTGGTGCCCACCTGCAGCACGTTCACGATGTTGGGGTTGCCGGTGAGTCGTCCCATCGCCCGCTGTTCCCGGAAAAACCGGGCGCGGTTCTCGTCGTCCAGTTCCGAGGTCATCACCTTCACGGCAATCGTGCGATCGAGGGAACGCTGCCGGCACCGGAACACGACACCGAACCCGCCGCGGCCGATCTCTCGGGGGTCGTCGAATCCGGCGTCTCGGAGCTCCGTAGCGACGACGTGCACTTCGTCGCGTTGGGTCGATAACGGATCGTTCTCAGCCGGCGGCATGGTTCACTCCGTCGGCATATCTATCACGTAACGCCCGAACGTACCTGCCACCTCAATCACCTCTGCAGAGTCCTCCAAGGATATCGCGCATGATCGGAACCTTTGAGCGAACAATCACCGATTCCTCGCAGCATCTCGGTCACGCATCGCCGCGTCACGAACAATCGCGGTGGCCGGACGCCGCGGCGTTGCGGAACCTCCTCAGCGACTTCCTGGACAGCATCCGGGACAATTTCCGAACCTCGCCCCGAACCGGTCTTACTCCACCGATCGAAAACGGCATTTGCCGTATTGTCTGGACAAGCGAGGCGGTGCCCGGTGTAGAGGCTAGGACGAGTGGGTCGGCCTCGGTGGTAGGCCACATCCAGGGCACTTCGGGATCGAGTGGGTGGGAGATCACTCCGTCGTCGGGCTCGAAGGGGTAGTTGACCTGGTGGATGGTGGCGACCTGCTGGGAGCTGACGGTTGCGGGGGCGGGACCGTAGAGGGTTGTGCCGCCGGGCTCGACCAGGGTGGTGCCAGGTTCGACGCGGGTGACTGGTCGGGAACGTCCTCGTCTGGCGCGTCGCAGGCGACCATGGGCCATGCGTTTGCGCAGCCGATACGGTCTCTGACCTCGATCTTGTACGGGGGGAGCCCGGATTCAGGGGAGACATCCGCGGCTTCCGGGAGCTGACCAGGCCGTGGGCCCACGCTCCCGGCGACCCCGGCGCTCAGAGTTCGATGTACAGGAAGTTGTCGGCCCAATTCGTTTCGCCGCTCGTCGTCGCGAAGTAGAAGATGCGCTCCGAGAATCCGCAATCGAAGTATTCGGCGATCTTCGATTCGCCGGGGGCGAGCGTGCCGAGGTTCCTGCTCTCGTAAACGAGCGGAGTGTGGACCGTGACTCCGGTGGCGGTCCGGTCGCCCTCGTTCGTGACACGCACGGCGCATGCGTTGACACCCTCGGCGTTCGCCTGCGTGATCACGAGGTCGGGTCCGTCGCCGAGGGAGCCGAACGGAGCGGCGGACGCCGTTGCCGCCCCGGCAGTCATCAGTCCCGCGATCATGGCTCCCGCCACTGCCGTACGTCGAAAATTGCCCATGGTTGTGCCCTTTCCCTGGTTGTCTGGACTGTCCCGATCGGCGACGCTACTGTCGCCCACCCGCACGAAGCGTGCAGCCGAATGAAACCGCACTGCCGTGTCGTCTCGTCGAGGCCGGCCGGCACGAGTCCGCTGATCGACATCGACTTGCCGAGTGCGCAACGAGGCATGGTGCTCGAGATCTGGCGACTCGTCATGGTTTGATCGAGTTATGACCGAGGAGAATGGGATTCCCACCGTCGTGACTGCCAGCCGCATCATCGCGGCCCCGGCGCGGACGGTCTTCGAACTGATTGCCGACCCGGCGCAACAGCCGCGGTGGGACGGCAACGACAATCTGGCCGAGGCCGCGGCCGGGCAGCGGGTGCGCGCCGTCGGTGACGTGTTCACCATGACGCTCACGAACGGCGGCATCCGCGACAACCACGTGGTGGAATTCGCGGAGGGGCAACTGATTGCCTGGCTGCCCTCGGTGCAGGGCGATCAGCCACCGGGGCATCTGTGGCGCTGGGAACTCGACCGAGTCGACGAGGCGCACGTCCGTGTCACGCATACCTACGAATGGTCGCGATTGACCGACGAGAAACGCCTCGCGCGGGCCCGGGCCACCACGTCGGACAAGCTTCTGGCCTCTGTCGAGAGGCTCGCCGAACTCGCCGAGGCGAACGGTGAACGTCCCTCGCCTGACCTGTAGCCGAGGGACGTCCGATGTCACCGACCGGGCACGACGGAAATCGTTCCCTGGCAAACGGCGTTTTGCGAATTGACGAACCACCATCCCGCGCCGGTCTGGACGGTGACGGTGAACGCCACCGTCCCGGTTCCCGTCCAGGTTCGGTTGATCGGGATGCCGGGCTTCTGCTGCCAGGCCGCCTCATCGCTGACGCTGTGTCCGGTCGCGCCGGTTGTCGTGTTGTGCCAGTCGACCGACACCCGCGTGCCGTACCAGTTGACGCCGATGCTCGGGATGAGGCCGCCGGGCGGCGTCGGAAGTTCGTTGCCGCCGCTGAGCAGGATTGCCGGCTCCAGTGCAGACCCACCCGGTCGCAGCGACTCCCCGGACGCGGCGTTGATGGTCCACGTGAACGGCGGTGCCCAGACGAGGGGATTCGCGCTCGAGCACGTCATTGTCGTCGATGTCGGTGGCGCGGGCTGAGCACTCGCGACAGCGCCTCCTCCGGTCGCCACTGCGGTTCCCAGTCCGACAGCAGTCAGTGCCGCAGCACAGACCCGTCGTCCCAGCTGCTTGTTCATGAGCGCTCCATTCCTTCGTGACCGCGAGAATTGAGACGTCTGTCGCCCCCCAACTCCATTTCGGAAGTGGGACGGGATCTGTTACAGACGGTGCGAGCTGGACGCCACTCACACAGCCGTATTCGGCCGTCACCGATTACCGCGGCGTCTGGATCTACAACCCGTTCTGACATCGACCCCGGTGAGCTTGCGGAACGGCCGAACGTAGCGAGGTGATTGTCCACGGCATCCGGATCGGCGAGAATTGGTGCCGTGCGAGTTCCGGTCGGTCAGCTACCAATTGGCCACACGACGAGGCATTGTCCCGAGCAACAGGGGGTATCGAGCATGGTGCAATCAGCGGAGCGGTACCGCGTGGAAAGGATCGGCAGTAGCGCCCCTCTCGCCATCCTCGTGACCATCCTGGCCGGAGTCCTGTTCGCGGGTGGGTGTGGGCAGCAGGACACGCAGTCTGATGCCGAATCGCAGCCGGAGGCGTCGACATCCGAGGCGATCCTGTTGCCTCAGGAGGCTCTGGTGGGATTGGACGTCGTACAGACGTACTTCCCGGAGATAGAACAGCAGACGGCGACGAGCGAGAACTCCACTGCGTCCGGCACCCCCGACGCGACGAGAATGGTGATCTACGAAGGGGGCGACGGCAGAAGGGTAACCGTCTCCGTCGATCGATATCCCAGCCCCGACGCGGCCGCGACCGCATTCGAGCAGGCGATCGACAACAGTGAAGTCGTCCCGGGTTTCGCGGCGCTACCGGCGCCGGCCGACGTCGGCGACAAGGCATTCGCCGGTTCCGTGACGCAGGGAGACGACACGCACATCGGGTACGGCGCGCTCGCCGGCGAGTACGTCATCGGGGTCACTTCGGCCGGCTATCCGGCTACCACCGAGAATGTCGAGAAGCTGGCCGGCCTCACGCGCGACGCGGTCGAGAAGGCAACGGCATAGGGACGGCGACCCCCGCGGCGCCAACACCGCGTCAGGATCGCGGCCCGCGGAGTCATGGTGCCGTCAAGAACGGCCGCGACCTCGCGTGTCGGGGGTAGATCTGGAACTGAATCCCCGAGGAGGTTCCGATGACGCTTCATCTTCCCCACCGGTTCGTGCACGAGCAGCCACGGCAGAACACGGTGCTCGACCTCTCGGCACTCGGCACGGATAACTCGAGCATCGAGGACGCGCTGCGTGCGGTGTTGGAGCAGCCGCAACTGCGGCTGATCGGTTTCCGCTGCTCTGCCGGTTCCGGGGCCATCGACGACGCGATCGGGCTGATGGAACAGGTCCGGCGCGACTACGGGGTGATCCTGACGGAACTGGTCCTGCAGGACGACGATCGGGCCGATCTGAGGGAGGTCGTCGACGAGGCGCTGGACGAGGCCTGTGCCCGCAACCGGTATCCCCGCCCGAGCGTCGCGTTCACCGGGCGCCCGGCCGAGCCGGGTCTTCCCGCCTTGACGAAATCTTGACGCCCTCACCCCTTGCGTGCGGTTGAACGCGCGTTTAGCGTATTAAACATGCGTTCAACCAGTGCTGGTTCCGAGGTCCCGCAACCCGATCTGACCACGCGCGCCCGAGTGCGCGACGCGGCCATCACGGTGTTCGGCAATCACGGCTTCAGCACCGGGGTACGGGCGATCGCCACCGCAGCCGGAGTGTCACCTGGTCTGGTGATCCACCATTTCGGTTCGAAGGACGGCCTGCGCGCCGAATGCGACGAGCACGTCCTGCGGATCATCCGGGAGCAGAAGACGGAGGCGATTTCGACGCCCGGGCCGGCGGGCGCAATGCACGCCCTCGCCGAGATCGAGCAGTACGCCCCGCTCGTCGCGTACATCGTGCGGAGTTTTCAGGCGGGCGGAGGCCTCGGCGAATCCCTCTTCGAGCACATGGTGGAGGACACCGAGCAGTATCTCGCGTTGGGAGTGGCAGCCGGAACTGTCCGGCCCAGCCGCAACCCGAAGGCGCGGGCGCGCTACCTCACCCTCTACAACGTGGGCGCCATGCTGCTCTACCTGCAGATGCGCGCCGACAAGGAAGCTCCGCTCGACTACGCCACGGCCATCCGCGACCTCGCCACCGACGTCACGCTGCCCGCCCTCGAGATGTACACCGAAGGCCTGCTGCCGGATTCGTCGACGCTCGAGGCGTACCTGGCCACCGAAGACGGTGCCGCGCAGGCGGCGGCTCCCGCAGAACATACCGACTCCCCGAACTAGGAGCAGCTATGAGTGCGATCATCGAAGTGCGCAACCTGGTGAAGACGTTCGGACGAACCCGGGCGTTGGACGGACTCGACCTCGAGGTCGGCGAAGGGGAGGTGCACGGGTTCCTCGGGCCGAACGGCGCCGGAAAATCCACCACCATCCGCGTCCTCCTCGGCAGCCTCCATTCCGACAGCGGTGAGGCGGCCGTCTTCGGACGCGATCCCTGGCGCGATGCCGTCGCCCTGCATCTCGAGATGGCGTACGTCCCGGGCGACGTGACGCTGTGGCCGTCGTTGTCCGGCGGCGAGACCATCGACCTCCTCGCCCGGATGCGCGGCGGGCTGGACGAAACCCGCAAACAGGAGTTGATCGAGCGTTTCGACCTCGACCCCCGGAAGAAAGGCCGCGCGTACTCGAAGGGCAATCGTCAGAAGGTGGCGTTGGTGTCGGCGTTCTCCTCGAACGCGCGCCTGCTGCTGCTCGACGAACCCACGTCGGGCCTGGACCCGTTGATGGAACAGGTCTTCCGGGAATGCGTCGCCGAGGCCCGCGACCGCGGGGTGACGGTGCTGCTGTCCAGCCACATCCTGTCCGAGGTGGAGGCGCTGTGTGAGCGGGTCACCATCATCAGGTCGGGACGTACGGTCGAATCCGGGACACTGGCGTCGATGCGGCATCTCAGCCGTACGTCGATCACTGCCGAACTTCTCGGTGACCCCGGCGATCTGAGCCGCATCGACGGCGTGGCGGACATCGAGTTCGACGGGTCGACGCTGCACTGCCAGGTCGACAGCGAACATCTCGGCGAGCTCATCCGGGTGCTCGGCGACACCTGAGTACGCAGCCTCGTCAGTCAGCCGCCGACCCTCGAAGAACTCTTCCTGCGGCACTACGAGATCGACGACGGTACGACGTCGTCCGACACGGTGGAGAAGGTGCGGGCATGAGTACCGCCACGGTGTCCCGGTACCGGCCCGTGGAGCCGGCGCCGGTGTCTTCCTCGGATTTCACGGGGACACGGCACTTTCTGCGGTTGTTCCTGCGCCGGGATCGGATCGCGCTGCCGCTGTGGATCCTGATCTTCGCGTTCGCGCCCGCGCTGTACGTCGCGAGCATCGCCGACATCTACACCTCCGACGCTCAGCTGGCAGAGTTCGCGGCCACCACGGCGGCCAGCCCCGCGCAGATCGCCATGTACGGCCCGATCTTCAACTCCAGCCTCGGCTCGGTGGGGGTCTGGAAGGCCGGTATCTACTACACGCTGATCGGGCTGGTGGTGATTTTGACGGTCATCCGGCACACCCGCGCGGAGGAGGAGACCGGCCGGGCGGAGCTTCTCGACTCGACCTCCGTCGGACGGTACTCGGGCCTGACCGCGGCGCTGCTCCTCGCCGGCGGCGCCTCCGTCGTCACCGGGATTCTCTGTGCGGCAGCGTTGCTCGCCCGGGACCTTCCGGTGGGCGGCTCGGTCGCGTTCGGGACGTCACTGGCCTGCTCCGGTCTGGTGTTCACGGCGGTCGCAGCCGTTGCGGCGCAGGTGAGTACCGGCGCCCGCGTCGCGCGCGGCGTCGCGTTGACGGTGCTCGGGGTCGCGTTCGCGTTGCGCGCGGTCGGTGACGCCGGGTCCGGCACCCTGTCGTGGTTGTCACCGCTCGGCTGGGACCTGCAGATCCGTCCGTATGCCGACGAACGCTGGTGGGTGGTCGTCCCCAGCCTCGTCACGGCAGTCGTACTCACCTGGGCGGCATACGCTCTCCTGCGCCGACGCGATGTCGGCGCCGGCCTGATCGCCGAACGCCCCGGCCCCACGGACGCGTCGCCGGCGCTCGCCGGAACTCTGGGACTGGCGTGGCGGATGCACCGCGGCACGCTCGCGGCCTGGACCGCCGGGCTCGGACTGTACGGCCTGCTGATCGGCAGCGCCGCGAAGGGGATCGGTGGCCAGGTCGGCGACAGCCAGACGATCCGGGACATCATCACGCGGATGGGCGGTTCGCAGTCGCTGGAGGAATCGTTCATCGGTTACGCGTTCACGATGCTCGCGGTCGCCGCCGCGGCCTACGCGATCTCCGCGTCGTTGCGGCTGTATTCCGAGGAGAACGCCCAGCGCCTCGAACCCGTGACGGCCGGTTCCGTCGGCCGCGTCCGGTGGGCGTCGAGCCACATCCTGTTCGCGTTGCTCGGGCCTGCGGTCGCGATGATCGTGGCCGGAGTGGCCGCCGGACTCACATACGGCGCATCCATCGGCGACGTGGGGGGAGCCCTGCCCGACGTGATCGGGGCGGCGCTCGTGCAGCTTCCCGCGATCTGGATGCTCGCCGGAGTGACGGTCCTGCTGTTCGGTGTGGTCCCGCGGTTCACGCCGGTGGCGTGGGGCGTGCTCGTCGCGTTCCTCCTGATCTTCATGGTCGGGTCGATCGCGCAGTTCCCGCAGACGGTGCTGAATCTGGAGCCGTTCAGCCACGCCCCGAAGCTGCCGGGCGGGCAGTTCGAGGCGACGCCGATCGTGTGGCTGCTCCTGATCACGGTCGTGCTGATCGGGGTGGGCGTCGCGGCGTTCCGGCGGCGCGACCTACGGTGAGCGCCGGCCGGTGTGCACACTGAAGGCATGGCACGTGTGCACACCGGTGAGTCCGTCCTGGCCCGGACGGTGCGGATAGTCGAATCGTTCCGTTCGGACGATTCGTTGCTCACGGTGTCCGAGATCGCGCGACGGTCGGGTCTCCACATCTCCACGACGTCGCGGTTGATCGACGAACTGGTGGGGTGCGGCTGGCTCGAGCGTGAGGAACGCAAGGTGCGGATCGGGGTCCGCCTGTGGGAGGTCGCGTCGCGGGCGTCCCCGACTCTCGGGCTCAGGGAAGCGGCGATGCCGTTCATGGAGGACCTGCACGCCGTCGTCGGGCAGCACACCCAGCTCGGTGTCCTCGAAGGTGACGAGGTGTTGTTCATCGAGCGGCTCACGGCACCGGGTGCCGTGGTCAATTACACGCGCATCGCGGGCCGGATGCCGCTCCACGTGTCTTCGTCCGGGCTGGTCCTGCTCGCGCACGGACCGTCGGAGCTTCAGGAGCGCATCCTGAACGAGCCGTTGAAGGTGTACACCGACAACACGATTCGCACTGCACGGCAGCTGCGAGGAGTCCTGGCCGACGTGCGTCGGCACGGCTACATCCTCTGCGCCGGCCACCTCTACCCGGACACCACGGGCGTCGCGGTCCCGGTGCGGGACGGCCACGGCAAGGTGGTCGCCGCGCTGTCGGTCATCGTGCCGAACGACGAGAAGGCGTACGCGCAGATCCCCGTACTTCAGGCGGCGGCGAAGGGCATCACCCGCGTGATGGCGGCGGCGCCGCAATGAGGCATGCCCAGGTGGCAGACGCCCACGGATTTGCCGGAATCCGGCGCAATTGCGCGGGCGGCTGACCAATGTCTGTGAGGCTGTGCGCGGTGGACTATCCGCCCCGGCCGTGCCACGGTGGAATCGGAACCACTTCTCCCAGAAAGCGCAGCATCATGGAAAGCACCTCGCAACCCAGCCCCCGGGAATGCCCGGACTGCCACGCGCTCACCGCGGACCTCGAGGCACACAAACTCTGGCACTCCCGGCTCGTCCACGACATCGCCACTGCCGTCGACAAGGACATCAGCCGGAGGGCGCACACCTGATAACTCAGCCTCGGCGGCGTCCGGGCGGGCAGCGAACAGCTTCCGCCCAGTTGAGTGACCCCGGTAACATCCCGACTTTCAACTATTGAAAATGATCTGGCGGCTCACCCCCGGCTCGGAAGATCCTCGAACAAACGCGAGATCGAGGAGTCGAGATGCCACAGAACCCGGTTTCTTCCGGTGCGCCAGCAGACGCGGCGCTGCGAGTTGTCGCCAAAGAGCTTGTCGCGGACGGTGTTGTCGCACTGACCCTGCGCCACCCCGACGGGCGGCGCCTGCCGGACTGGGCACCGGGGGCCCATATCGACCTGCTGCTCCCGAACGGGCTGACGCGGCAGTACTCGCTGTGCGGCGACCGGTGGGACGCGTACAGCTACCGCGTCGGGGTGCTGCGGGAACCGGCGGGCCGGGGCGGGTCGGCGTACGTCCACGACGTACTCGCGGAGGGTGATCTCGTCGGGGTCGGCGGTCCGCGCAACAACTTCCCGCTCGTCCCCGCACCGAGGTACCTGTTCATCGCCGGTGGTATCGGGATCACCCCGCTGTTGCCGATGGTCCGCCAGGCGGAGCTGATGGGCATCGACTGGCAGCTTCTGTACGGCGGCCGCACCCGCACGTCCATGGCGTTCCGGGACGAACTCGCCACCTACGGCGACCGGGTGTCCGTCGTGCCGCGGGACGAGCAGGGCCACCTCGACCTGTCGGCGCATCTCGCCGCTGCCGCCGCCGGCGACGACACGAAGGTCTACGTGTGCGGGCCCGGGCCACTGCTCTCCGCCGTCGAAAAGTGTTGCGCGGACAGGCCAGTCGGCACGCTGAGGACCGAACGATTCGTCCCGAAGGACCATGGCGAGCCGCTGCGCGACGAACCGTTCGAGGTCGAACTCGCGCGCTCCGGCCTCGCGGTGACGGTGACACCCGGCGCCAGCGTCCTCGACGCCGTGCAGGCGGCCGGGGTCAACATCCTGTCCTCGTGCCGCGAGGGCACGTGCGGGACCTGTGAGACCACCGTCCTCGCCGGCACCCCCGACCACCGCGATTCCGTCCTCGACGACGAGGAGCGGTCCGCCGGCGACTGCATGCTCATCTGCGTCTCCCGGTCCTGCTCCGACCGCCTCGTGCTCGACCTCTGACACCCCCACCCGAAGGGACACACCGTGACGATGTTCGCCCCCGCTCCCGCGTTGCCCGTCAGCGACGCCGACCCGTTCGCCCTCGACGTCCTGCAGGACCCGTTACCGTTCCAGGCCGACCTGCGGGACGCCGGACCAGTCGTGTACCTGCGGCGATACGACGTCTTTGCGCTGGGGCGCTACGAGCAGGTCCATGCCGCGCTGACCGACTGGCAGTCGTTCCAATCCGCTGCCGGGGTAGGCCTGAGCAATTTCCGGGACGAAACGCCGTGGCGTCCCCCGAGTGTCCTGCTCGAGGCCGACCCGCCGCACCACGACGCTCCGCGGGCGGTGCTGAGCAAGATTCTGGGCCCCCGCGCGCTGCAGAAACTGCGGGCAGCGTGGATCCAGGACGCGGAGGCCCTCGTCGACCAGTTACTCGCGAACACAACCGAATTCGACGCGGTCACCGCCCTCGCCGCCGCGTTCCCGCTGCGGGTCTTCCCGGACGCCGTCGGCATTCCCGATGCCGGACGCGAGAACCTGCTGCCGTACGGGGACCACGCATTCAACAGTTTCGGTCCTGTCAACAGTCTGGTGGAGAAGGGGGCGCCGCGGGTGGCCGAACTGGTGGGCTGGGTCAACGCGCAATGCGCTCGCAACGCGCTCACCGGCGACGGGTTCGGCGCGCAGATCTGGGCGGCGGCGGACCGCGGCGACATCACGTACGAGCAGGCGCCGCTCGTCGTGCGCTCGCTGCTGACGGCGGGGGTGGACACCACGGTCAACGGGCTCGCGGCCGTGCTCTACGCGTTCGCGACGCATCCGGACCAGTGGGCGAGGCTGCGGGAGAACCGCACGCTGGCCCGGACCGCATTCGACGAGGCGGTCCGGTGGGAGTCGCCGGTCCAGACGTTCTTCCGCACCGCCACCCGCGACACCGAGATCGGCGGCACGACCATCCCGGACGGCAAGAAGATCCTGATGTTTCTCGGCGCCGCGAATCGGGACCCTCGCAGGTGGGAGAACCCGGACGCGTTCGACCTGGGCCGCAACCCGTCCGGGCACGTGGGGTACGGGATGGGAATTCACCAGTGCGTCGGCCAGCACGTCGCCCGGCTCGAATCGGAGGCACTGCTGACGGCACTGGCATCCCGAGTGGACTCGCTGGAGATCGCCGGGCCGGTGCACCGACACCTCAACAACACGTTGCGGTCCTGGGAATCCGTGCCGGTCACGGTGCGGTTGGCGTAGGCGAGACAACCATACGTACGTATGTATTGACCGTCGCACCGACGGTCCCGCCGACACGATGCTCCCCCCGGCCGCCGCGGTGATCACCGCGGCGGCCGGGAGGAGCAGCTGGTTACGACGTGGCGGAGGTGGACTCGTCGATGTCGAAGAGTTCGCCGATCAGGCCGCCGAGGAATCGTCGGTGTTGTGACGATATTTCGGCGGCCGCTGCTTCGTCCCGGGCCGCGCACAGTGTGATCAGGTTGTCGTGGTGTTCGATGGCGTCCTGCCAGCCGCGGAGGCTGGAGAACTTGCGGTAGTAGATCCGGTGAATCTGCGGGTGCACCTGGTGCATGAGGCGCTTGAGCAGTGGGTTGCCGGCAGCGTCGACGATGACGCCGTGGAAGGTGTCGTCCGCAGCGAGGGCCGCACCGATGTTGTCGGTCTTGATCGCCTGCGCGAGGTCGTCGTTGGCGGTGCGCATCACGTCGATCATGTCGTCGGTGAGGTTGGGCACCCCCGTTTTCACGGCCAGCTGATCCAAGACCTCCATCACCGCCAGCGTCGCCTCGACATCGGCGCGGTTCAGCGGGGTGATCCGGGTGAAGGCGGCGGGTTTGGCCTCGACGAGTCCGGTGTCGATCAGCCGGGTCAGAGCCTCGCGCACCGGGGTGCGGCTCAGGCCCAGATGTTCGGCAAGCTCGCTGTCCTTGACCTTGGATCCGGGCGCGAGCTCACCGGTGACGATCGCGTCGCAGATCCGCTCGAACGCGACGTCGCTCATGCGGGGGCGCTCCACCGGATTATCACGCAACATACTGGATACTGTACTCTGCACGCCGCACGCTCCCGGGGGCCGCGTGGGTGAGTGCCGGGCGCCTTGTCGCGACGATACCGAGTGTGTCTTCGTCGACTGTTCATGGTCCGGGCCCCGACTACCCATCCGCGCTGCGTCGCCCGGCGAGAACCGTGTCGCCGAGTTCGTCGCCAGGCTCGCCCCCGGCCGTAGCCGGCACGGAGCTGGGCGTTGCCGCAGACCGACCGGCCTTCGCCTCGGCTTTCTCTTCTGACTTGTCGATCACCGTCGCGGCGAGGGAGTTTCCGACGACGTTGACCGCGGTGCGGGCCATGTCGGCGATGAAGTCCACCCCCAGCAGGAGTGCGACGGCTTCGGCCGGAAGGCCGATGGTGTTACCTGCGGCGATGAGCACCACGATCGAGGCGGAGGCAACGCCGGCCATGCCCTTGGACAGGATGACCAGCACGCCGACCATCAGCAGCAGGGTGGGGATCGAGGTGTCGACGCCGTAGGCGTTGGCGAGGAAGACCAGGGCGACTGCCTGGTAGAGGACGGAGCCGTCGGTGTTGAACGAGTAGCCGAGCGGCACGACGAACGAGGTCGTCGAGCGGCTGACGCCGAGCCCCTCGAGCTTGAGCAGCAGTGGCGCGAGCACTGCCTCGGAGCTGCGGGTGACGAACGCAAGTCCGACCAGATTTCCGATGGCCTTGAGCATGGTGACGTACTCGACGCGGAAGATCGCGGCGATGATCGGAAAGATGATGCCGAGGATGATCGCCATCCCGACGTAGACGACGGCGAGGAAGCCGAGCAGGCTCGACAGGTTCCCGAACCCGTAGTGCGCGACGTCGTAGCTGATGAAGCCCAGCACCCCGAGGGGAGCGAGGCGAATGACGTAGCCGACCACCTTGAACATCGCGTTGGCGAGCGAGTCGAGCACGGACGTCATCGGTTTCGACTGCTCACCGATCGCGGCGAGTGCGACGCCGACGAACCCGGCGAACACGATCACTGCCAGCAGATTCCCCTCCGCGAAGGCGGCGAAGACGTTCTTCGGGACAGCGTGCAGGAGTAGTTCGTGGAAGTCGATGCCCTGCTCGAGGGTCTCGACGGAGGCTTCGTCGGCGCCGGCGACGGGGGCGCCGGAACCGATGTCGAGCAGCTTCGCCAGCGCGACGGCCATCAGCAGGATGATCGTGGTGACGATCTCGAAGTACAGGATCGCCTTGGCGGCCATGCGCCCGACCTTCTTCGCCGAATCCATGCGCGCGATTCCGAGCACGATGAGCGGGAAGACCAAGGGGACGACGATCATCTGAACCAGGTTGAGGAACACGTCGCCGGCCAGTTTGAGTTGCTCGCCGACGGCGGGGGCGAACGTGCCGATGAGTGCGCCGACGCCGACGGCGATCAGTGACTGCACACCGATCGGCAGCTTCCAGAACTTCCACCACTTGCGTGGTGTGCGAGACGTATCGGCGTCCTCGGGCGCTGTCGCCGAGTCGGCAGGGATGGCGGGGGATGTCGTCATTCAACGGCTCCAATATATTGGATGTGGTGTACTGTGCGACAACAGTGATCGACGTCATAGGCCCTGTCAAGTAGAACGGCGAATTAGGTGTTGGTGGAAAAGTTGAGCGACAGCGATGTGCGGATCGAGCACGACTCGATCGGAGATCTGGCGGTACCGGCGGCGGCGTACTACGGCGTCCACACCGCCCGGGCGATGGAGAATTTCGCGATCACCGGGTCCACCATCGGTCAGTACCCGGCACTGGTCGCGGCGTTGGCGACGGTGAAACAGGCTGCCTGCCTGGCGAACCGGGACCTGGGCCTCCTCGATGACCGGCGGGCCGATGCGATTGTGGCCGCGTGCACGGAGATTCGTAATGGGGCACTGCTCGACCAGTTTCCGATCGATCCGATCCAGGGCGGAGCGGGCACCTCGTCGAACATGAACGTCAACGAGGTCATCGCGAACCGCGCACTCGAGATCCTGGGGTTCGGACGCGGCGCCTACACCGAACTCGACCCCCTCACTCACGTGAACCTGGGGCAGTCCACCAACGATGTGTATCCGACCGCGATCAAACTCGCGCTGGTCGAGCATCTCCGACTGTTGATCGCCTCGCTCGGTCGGCTCGCGGAGTCATTCGAGCGCAAGTCGATCGAATTCGACGACATCGTCAAAATGGGTCGCACCCAGCTGCAGGACGCGGTACCGATGACCCTGGGGCAGGAGTTCGCCGCCTACTCGATCATGCTGAACGAGGACTGCGCCCGGCTCTCCGAGGGAGCGCTTCTGCTGCTGGAATCGAACCTCGGCGGCACCGCCATCGGCACCGGGATCAACGGCCATCCCGAGTACTCCGCGCTCGCCTGCAACTACCTACGCGAGCTGACCGGTGAACCGGTCGTCCCGGCCGGCAATCTGATCGAGGCAACCCAGGACTGCGGAGCATTCGTGCAGGTCTCCGGCATCCTCAAACGGGTCGCCGTCAAGTTGTCCAAGACGTGCAACGATCTGCGGCTCACCTCCTCCGGGCCGACCGCCGGGCTCGGTGAGATCAATCTGCCTCCGGCCCAGGCGGGTTCGTCGATCATGCCCGGCAAGGTCAACCCGGTCATCCCCGAAATGGTCAACCAGGTCGCGTTCGAGGTGATCGGCAACGATCTGACGGTCACGATGGCCGCCGAGGGCGGGCAACTCCAGCTCAACGCGTTCGAACCCGTCATCGTCTACAGTTTGCTGCGCTCCACGACGCACCTGGCCGCGGCATCGGACACCCTGGCTGTGAAGTGCGTCGACGGGATCACCGCCAACCGCGACCGCCTCGAGCAGGGTGTTCGGCGCTCGATCGGCATCGTCACCGCGCTCTCGCCGTTCATCGGATATGCCGCCAGCGCGGATATCGCCAAGAGGGCCCTGGCGACCGGCGCCTACGTCGGCGACCTCGCCGTCGACGACGGTCTGCTCACGCGCGCGCAGGTCGACGACATCCTGTCCCCCCGTAGACTCGCCGGCCTGCTCACCGCACCCACGGTGGACCGCGAATTCGCCGCACTCGATCATCTCACCGGTGTCGCCGCGCACTGATCGACGCATCACACCCAGCACCTCGAATGCAGGACAGCGCAGTCCTCGCCCGAGTAGAAGTTCACATCGAGAGGAAACGAGAATCGGATGACCCTCACATCGTCGGCACAAGCCGCCATTGTCCCCGCGACACATGCGCGCTCCTGGCTTCTGGTCGCGGGCTCACGTCCGGACGAGTTCGCCGCAGCCGCGGACTCGGCGGCAGACGCGGTGATCTTCGACCTCGAGGATGGTGTCGTTCCGTCCTCGAAAACACAAGCCCGCGACGCCGTCAGACAGTTCCTCGCCGGTGGGGGCACCGGGTGGGTGCGCATCAACGACGTCACCACCGCGGACTGGACCGCTGATCTGGACGCGATCCGGGGGCTCCCGGGACTGAGTGGTGTGATGCTCGCCAAGACCGAATCCGCGGACGACATCGATCGCACGGCTGCCGAGCTGCCCCACACCCCGATCCTCGCGCTGGTCGAATCGGCGCGTGGCGTCGAATTCGCCTTCGACATCGCCTCGGCCGACGCCATGACCCGAATTGCCTTCGGCACCGGAGACTTCCGTCGGGACACCGATGCGGGCGCCGAACCCGGCGCGCTGGCCTACGCGCGGGGACGGCTCGTCGTCGCCAGTCGGGCGGCCGGCCTCCCCGGTCCCATCGACGGCCCGTGCCTGACCGGCGAACCCGATCTGTCCGAGGCCTTGGCCGTCACCAGGTCGATGGGCATGACCGGCAAGCTGTGCATGCACGTCGGTCACACAGCGATCGTCAATCGCGAACTGTCCCCGCTACAGAGCGATGTGGCATGGGCTGCCGAGGTCATCGCACACCTCGGCGCGCAGGGCGAGAACATCGCCGACGGCAGCGATCGCCCGAAACTCGCCCGTGCCCTGCGAATCACCCACCTGGCCCACGTCTTCTCGGTGTCGGTCTGAGCGTGCCGGCGTGCACCGGCTACCCGACCTCCCCGATCACGTCGCGCAGTACCCGCGTGACCGTCTGCACCGCAGGTGAGGGATTTGAGTCCTGCCAGGCCATGGCGATGGGGAGGGTGGGGGCGTCGCCGGCGATGGGCAGGTATTCGACGCCGTCCATCGTGAGGTGCGCCGTCGAATCCACCACGACGGCCACGCCGACACCGGCGCCGACCATTGCGAGCAGGCTGTACGGGTCGGGCGCCTCGTGCGCAACGACGGGGGCGAATCCCGCTGCCGCGCACAGGGCGAGCGTGGCGTCGCGGACCACGGAACCGTGTTCGGCGGGGTAGATCACGAACCGTTCGCTCGCCAATTCCTGCGGCACGACGGCGCCCGCGTCGACGAGACGGTGCCCGGCCGGGACCGCCACCATCAGTGCCTCCTCGAGCACGGTGTGGGTGGCGAAGCCCCGCGGGACCGGCAACCCCACGATGCCCATGTCCAGGGTTCCGCGGGTGAGGGCGTCGAGCACCTCACCCGAGTACATCTGCGGGCGTAGGTCGAGTTCGATGCCGGGGTAGGCGTCGGCGAGGGAACGGGCGAGAACGGACAGCACCGTGTAGCCGCCTGCACCGCCGAAGCCGACGGTGACGCGGCCGGTCTCCCCGGCGGCCGCCGCCTGCGCGATGCCCCGCACGATCCCGACCTGCGCCTCGATGGTCCGCGCCGGACCCACCAGCGCCTCGCCGGCGGCAGTGAGCCGCACGGAGCGGGTGGTGCGGACGAACAGGTCGGTGCCGAGCTCCCGTTCGAGGGCCCGCACGGTCTGGCTGAGCGGGGATTGCGCCACATGGAGACGCTCGGCGGCCCGGCCGAAATGCAGTTCTTCCGCGACCGCGAGAAAGGCGTGCAGGTGACGGAGTTCCACGACCCCTCCTCGGAACTATGTGTCTGAATCACCTAAACAAGCTGAATTAAGTCTTGGACTCTACACGGAATCCCGGCCATAGTGATGCACACCACCCCTACCTCGGTGTGACGCCCAAGAGCACGAAAGTCAGGGAGAACCGTGAACCCGATTCCCGGCCGCGACGCGGCACCACCCGAATACAGCACCCGGCAGGCCCGCAAGGCCGGTGTCACCGCGTTCGTCGGCACCACCATCGAGTGGTTCGACTTCTACATCTACGGCACCGCCTCCGCGCTGGTACTGGGCAGGCTGTTCTTCCCCGACGCCTCGCCCGCGGTGGGCACCCTCGCCGCCTTCGCGACGTTCGCGATCGGCTTCGTGGCCCGCCCGCTCGGCGGGATCGTGTTCGGTCACTTCGGCGACAAGTTCGGCCGCAAGAACGCCGTGATCATCACGCTGATCCTGATGGGGATCGGAACGGTCGGCGTCGGCTGTCTCCCCACCTACTCGCAGATCGGAATCTGGGCGCCGATCCTCCTCGTCGCGCTCCGCGTGGTCCAGGGCATCGCGATGGGCGGTGAGTGGGGTGGCGCCGTGCTCATCGCCACCGAATTCGCGCCGCCGAACAAGAAGGTGCTGTACGGCGCGTTCGCGCAGCAGGGATCGCCCGTCGGCAATCTGCTCGCGACCCTGGCGTTCCTGGCGCTGACATTGTTGTCGGACAGCGTGTTCGAGTCCTGGGGCTGGCGTCTGCCGTTCCTCGCGTCCGCCGCGCTCGTCGTCGTCGCACTGTACATCCGGCTGCGGATCTCGGAGACACCGGAGATGAAGAAGGCCGTCGTCGCCCAGGAGCGCACCCGGATGCCACTCGTGGAGGTGCTGCGCTCGCACCCGGCCGAACTCGTCCTCGGCGTCGGTGCCGTGGTCGCGGGTGTCGCCATCACCTACGTGAAGACCACGTTCGCACTCGCCTGGGCCACCGCCGACCTCGGATTCGACCGC
The DNA here is from genome assembly GCF_011603105.1 of Rhodococcus sp. A14. Classification (NCBI taxonomy): domain Bacteria; kingdom Bacillati; phylum Actinomycetota; class Actinomycetes; order Mycobacteriales; family Nocardiaceae; genus Rhodococcus; species Rhodococcus sp. A14. Next base: position 23,239 of record NZ_JAAOQS010000019.1, read on the forward strand.
GGGGACTTCCTACTCGTCATCACGATCGCGCTCGTCGCACAGGTACTCGTGCAGCCGTTCGGCGCCGTGCTGGCCACGAAAATCGATCCGTCGCGGGCGATCCGGTGGATGCTGCTGCCCGAACTCGTGTTGCTGCCGTTGATGTTCCTCCTCGTGCAGACCGGATCGGTGCCCCTGGCCATGCTCGGCATGGTGCTGGCCACCGCACCGCACGCGATGTACTACGCCGCGCTCGCCGGCATCCTCGCCCAGGTCTTCCCGACCAACGTCCGCTACACCGGGATCTCGCTGTCGTATCAGCTGTCGACGGCAATCTTCGCCGGAACAGCTCCGATGCTCTGCCAGTTCCTGCTCACCCACACCGACTCGATCTGGCCGGTCGTCGCCCTCGGACTCGGCTACGTCGTGCTCTCGCTCGCCTGCATGACCCTGCTGCTCCGCCGCGGGAAAGCCCGGTCGGGCAGGACCGCCGCCGAGTCCCGTCCCGAACAGTCCTCGACCCGGAAAGATGTTGCTCACTCATGAATTTCGCTCACACCGATCCCGCCCTGCGCGCCGTCGTCGACCGGTGGACCGCACCGTCCGACCGCGACAAGCTGAACACCCTGCTCGACCGGCTGGGCGCCGACGCCGGCGGGCGACTCGACGCCCTCGCCGCCACCGCCGACAAGAATCCGCCGGTGCTGCAGCAGTTCGACCGTGACGGCGAACGCATCGACCGGATCGCCTACCACCCCTCCTACCAGGAACTGTGCCGAGCCGCATACAGCGAATACGGACTGTCGGCACTGTCGCACCGCGGCGGCCTGCACGGCTGGGACGACGTCCCGCCGCACCTGGTGAAGTACCTCGCGTCGTACGTCTTCGTGCAGGCCGAGTTCGGGTTGGCGTGTCCGGTGTCGATGACGGATGCCGCCGCCCGCACGCTGCGCATGTTCGGCGACCCGGACGTGTTCGGACCGTGGATCGACGCACTGACCTCGACGGACCCCGACGGCGCGATGACCGGCGCGATGTTCATGACCGAACCGCAGGCCGGCACCGACATCGCCCGCACGGAGACCCGGGCCGAGCGTGACGGCGACGCGTGGCGGCTGACCGGGAAGAAGTGGTTCGCGTCCAATCCCGACGCCGACGTCATCGTGACCCTGGCCCGGTTCCCCGGCGGCGACGACCAGTCCACCCGCGGCGTCGGAATGTTCATGGTGCCCAAGGTTTTGGCGAACGGCGAGCGGAACAGCTACACGATCGACAGGCTGAAGGACAAGCTCGGCACCCGCTCGATGCCCAGCGGCGAGGTGTCGCTGACCGGTGCGTACGCCCTTCAGGTGGGCGAACTCGACCGCGGGTTCCGGCAGATGGCCGAGATGGTGAACACGTCGCGGCTGTCGAACGCGATGCGGTCGAGCGCGCTGATGCGACGAGCCGTGCGGGACGCCGTCGACCACACCCGGGAGCGGGTCGTGTTCGGCAAGGCCCTGTTCGACCAGCCCCTGATGCGCGCAACCCTGCTGCCGCTCGCGCTGGACGCCGAGGCGGCGCTCGCCCTGGTGGCGTACAGCGCGCAGTGCCTGCAGGCGGCGGACGCGGGCGACGACTCCGCACGTGCCCTGATCCGGGTCCTCACCCCGCTCGCGAAGCATTACATCTGCAAACGGGCGCGCGTGGTCACCGGCGAGGCCATGGAGGTGCGGGGCGGCAACGGCTACATCGAGGAATGGGCTCACGCCCGCCTGATCCGCGACGCCCACCTGGGGTCGATCTGGGAAGGCTCGAGCAACGTCATCGCCCTGGACGTGTTGCGGTGCATGCGCAAGCTGGATGCGCATCACCGGCTGGCGGACACGATGCGCGGCGTCCTCGCCGGACTCGGACCCGACTGTGGCCCCGGCGCCGACGTTCTCCGCCGACGCTGGGACGACCTGGTCGCGGAAGGCGACCTGCTGGTCGCCGGAGACGACGACACCGCGCAGGCCGGGTGCGCGCGCTACGCGAACGAACTGGCCCGAGCGGCGATGGCCACCCTGCTCTACGACCTCGCCGACTTCGCGATCACCGCGGGCAGCGGCTACCGGTCGCTGCTCGTCGCGAACGCCTACCTGTCCGGCGACACCGGGCACCTCTGTGGGGCGGCCCTCGACCACCTCGGGGCCGTCGTCCACGGCATCGATGTCGCCGCGGAGGCCGCGCAGGCCGCCGCACCCCGATCCGACTCTGCGACAGGAGTTCTCCTGTGACCACGACCCACACCGGACCGGCGCCCCTCGCGGGGGTGCGGGTGCTGGACCTCTCCAAGATCCTCGCCGGACCGTACGCCACCATGTCGCTCGCGGACCTCGGCGCCGACGTCACCAAGGTCGAACACCCCGACGGCGGCGACCCGACACGGTCGTGGGGTCCGCCGTTCGTCGGCCCCGACGCTACGTACTACCTCGCGATCAACCGGGGCAAGAAGTCGGTGACCGTCGACCTCAAATCGGAAGAGGGACAGGACGTCATCCACCGCATCCTGGAGGAGACCGACGTCGTCGTCGAGAACTTCAAGCCCGGCAGCGGATTGCAGCGGATCTTCGACTACCGGACGCTGTCCGAGCGGTACCCGCATCTGGTCGTGCTGCACATCTCCGCGTTTGGGGAGGACGGTCCGCTGCGCGACGAACCGGGTTACGACATGATCGCGCAGGCCGCAGGCGGACTGATGTCGCTGACCGGTGAGCCGGGCGGGGCGCCGATGAAGGCCGGATTCGCGATGGGGGATCTGGGGGCGGCGCTCTTCGGTCTGATCGGCGTGCTCGCTGCCCTGGTGGAGCGGTCGCGGACCGGCCGAGGGCAGTACGTGACGACGTCGCTGTTCGAGTGCCAGCTCGCCCTGCACGTGAACTGGGCGACCAATTACTTCGCGACCGGCGAGCGTCCCGGCGCGCTGGGCTCCGGTCATCCCAATCTCGCTCCGTATCAAGCGTTTCCCGCCAGCGACGGATACTTCGTCGTCGCGGTGGGCAACGACAGCCAGTGGGGGAGCCTGTGCTCGGCGATCGCACGCGAAGACCTGACAACCGACCCGCGATTCGAGCGCAACCGTGACCGCGTGGCGAATCGCGGCGATCTCGAGCGGGAATTGTCGACGGCCTTCGCGTCGGGCACCGTGGAGCACTGGTGCGACACGCTCACCGCACACGCCGTGCCCGTGTCACCGATCCGGCATCTCGACGAGATCTACGCCGACCCGCACACTGCGGCACTCGGGATGATCGGCACGGTCGACCACCCGACGCTGGGCAGCCTGCAGCAGATCGCGTTCCCGGTCAGTTTCTCCGGCGAACGCCCGCATCTTACGTCCGCGCCGCCGGTGCTCGGCGCCGACACCGACGCGATCCTCGGTGCCCACCGGCCGCAGTCGGTGGTCGGCGGGTAGACCCGGTTACCCGCCCTCGCGCAGCAGCGCGACGTCGGACACCATCCGGATGTGATCGGCCATCGCACGGGAAGCGCCCGCGGAGTCCTGGTCTCGAATCGCCGTCGCAATGCGCCGGTGCCCTTCGAGCGAGGCCCGCGGGCGTTCGGCTTGTGACAGGGATTCGATCCGGGTCTCCCGGATCAGCCCGGAAATCTCGTGCATCAGCTTGGCCAGCAGTGACGAGTGCGCTGCGACAGTGATGGCCTCGTGGAACTGCTCGTCGCCGACGACGCCGCGATCTCCCGCGGCGATCTCGGCTTCCATCGTCGCGAGGGCGGAATCGATCGCCACCATTTCCGCGTCGGTCCGGCGCTCGGCGGCGAGCCCGGCAAGTTTGACCTCGAGTGCCTCGCGGGCCTCGATCACCTCGGGGAGACGGTCGGCGTGTTCCCGGAGCGCCTTGACCGCTCGTTCCTCGATGGGGCGGCGGACGAGCACGGCACCGTCCCCGTGCCGCACCGACACCACACCCTGCACCTCGAGGGCGACGAGCGCCTGACTCAGCGAAGCGCGACTCACGCCCAGTTGAGCGGCGAGTTCACGCTCGGCGGGGAGGCGGTCGCCCGGCGTCATCTCGTGGTCGGCGATATGGGCGCAGAGCTGTTCGACGATCACCTCGTACAGCCGCGGTCGTGCTACCGGACGCAGTTGCTCAGCCACTGGGCCACCCACTCTCCATTCCACTGAAACTACTCCACGGTATCTCGCACAGGCATGTAACCGCACCCATAGTTCCTATTGACAGTGATCCATGACACTGCTTTTATGAAGTGGCTAGGCCAATCTGCCACTGAGTCAATTTGCTCGCGGGCGGCGGTCGAGACCAGTTGCCACTGCCACAGAACCGGAGACTTTTCATGTCGACCGAGTTGATTCCCATACTTGCGCTCGCTGTCATGTTCCTGGCGGCGACCGTGCTGCCCGTGAACATGGGCGCTCTCGGCTTCGTTGCCGCCTTCTTCGTCGGAACCCTGTCACTGCACATGAGCAGCGACGACATCATCGCCGGATTCCCCAGCAGCCTGTTCCTGACGCTGGTCGGCATCACTTACCTCTTCGCGATCGCCCAGAACAACGGGACCGTCGACCTCATGGTCCGCGGGGCGGTCCGGCTGGTCCGCGGACGTGTCGCGCTGATCCCCTGGGTGATGTTCGGGATCACGGCGGTACTCACCGCTATCGGCGCGCTCGGCCCCGCCGCCGTCGCGATCGTCGCGCCGATCGCTCTCGGCTTCGCCGCCCGCTACAAGATCAACGCCCTCCTGATGGGCATGATGGTCGTCCACGGGGCGCAGGCAGGCGGGTTCTCGCCGATCAGCATCTACGGCGTCACGGTCAACGACATCGCGTCCAAGGCGGGATTGACCAACAGCCCGCTCACTCTGTTCCTCGGAAGCCTCCTGTTCAACGCCGCTATCGGGGTACTGCTATTCGTCTTCCTGGGCGGACGGGACCTGATCGGGCGCAGCGTGCACGACGACGCCGCCGGGGACACGGGAGGAAGCGGCGCCGGTGGGTCGGGCGGAGGAGTGCCCGCGACCGGAGGCGACTCGGGATCGGGAGGGGCCACCGCGACCAAGGTGCGCCCGACAGCGACCCTCGCGGGCGCACCCGCACGCTCCGGAGTCACATTCGATCAGGCCCTCACTCTGGTCGGTCTCGCCGCGCTCGCCGTGTTCTCGCTGATCCTCGACCTGGACGTGGGATTCATCTCGATGACGGTGGCCGTCATCCTGGCGCTCGCCTCGCCGAAGGCGCAGAAGGGTGCGATCGCGCAGATCAGCTGGTCGACGGTTCTGCTCATCGGCGGCGTGCTCACCTTCGTGGGGGTCCTGCAGGAGGCGGGCACCGTCGAGTACGTCGGAAACGCGGTCGCGAGCCTGGGGATGCCGCTTCTCGTCGCCCTGCTGCTCTGCTACATCGGGGCCATCGTCTCGGCGTTCGCGTCGTCCACGGCGATTCTGGGAGCGACCATTCCGCTCGCCGTCCCGTTCCTCCTCGCCGGTGAGGTGGGCGCGGTGGGAGTCATCGTCGCGCTCGCCATCTCCTCGACCATCGTGGACGTCAGTCCGTTCTCGACCAACGGAGCGCTGGTCCTCGCGAACGCACAGAATGTCGATCGAGACCGCTTCTACAAGCAGATCCTGAAGTACAGCGCCCTCGTCGTCGCCATCGGGCCACTCGTGGCCTGGGCGATTCTCGTGGTGCCCGGCTGGCTCTGACGGTCGGCGGGGAGGCGACCCGGCCCGCCTCCCCGCGTCCTTGCGTCGATTCTCAACCTCTTGACATCGGTCGGATCAAATGTTTCATTTAATTGGCTAGTCCACTAGGTCACTGCACCAACAGTCCAGCTCTCGCGGCTCTCGCCAGGAAGTAACGGGTGGTTTCACATGTCCACGAACACGATGGAGCGCACAGGTCCGCTGCAAGGAGTGGTCGTCGTCGATCTGACCCGCGCACTTGCGGGCCCCCACGCCGCGATGATGCTCGGCGACCTCGGCGCCGACGTCATCAAGATCGAGACCCCGCACCGCGGCGACGACACCCGCGGATGGGGGCCGCCCTTCGTGGAGCCGGCGGACGCAGAGCGGGAATCGACGTACTTCCTGTCCGCGAATCGGAACAAGAAGTCGATCACCCTCGACCTCAAGGCCGACGACGGACGGGCCACCCTCGAATCCCTCGTCCGGCGCGCCGACGTCCTCATGGAGAACTTCCGCACCGGCGTCCTCGACCGCCTGGGATTCACCACCGAACGGCTCGCGGAGCTGAACCCGCGCCTGGTCGTCCTGTCCATCAGCGGATTCGGTCACGACGGACCCGAAGGCGGACGCGCGGGGTACGACCAGATCGCGCAGGGCGAGGCCGGGCTGATGTCGCTGACCGGCCCCAATCCCGACGACGTCCAGCGCGTCGGAGTGCCCATCGCGGACCTGCTCGCCGGCATGTACGGGGCGTTCGGCGTCGTCGCCGCCCTGCAGGAACGTGAGCGCACCGGACGGGGCCGCGTCGTGCGAACGTCGTTGCTGGCCAGCGTCGTCGGCGTGCACGCCTTCCAGGGGACGAAGTGGACCGTCGCCGGCGAGGTCGGCGAGGCGCAGGGCAACCACCATCCCTCGATCTCGCCCTACGGGCTGTTCCGCACCGCCGACGGCGCCGTCCAGATCTCCGTCGGCAGCGAAGGACTGTGGAAGCGGTTCTGCGCGGGCTTCCACCTCGATCCGGACACCCCCGGAATGGCCACGAATCCCGAACGCGTCGAGAACCACAAGCAGGTCCTGGAACTGGTCGAGGATGCGTTCGGCGCGTACACCAGCGACGAACTTCTCATCGAACTCGACCGCATCGGGGTGCCCGCCGGACGCGTCCGGACGATCTCCGAAGTCTACGAATGGGAGCAGACCAAGTCGCAGGGACTGCTCGTCGACGTCGACCACCGCACACTCGGCAACATCACGCTGCCCGGCCCGCCCCTGCGGTTCTTCGAACCGGACGGCACCGAGGTGACCGAGACCCGGCACACCGCACCGCCGGTGCTCGGCGCGGACAACGACACCGTGTTGTCGTGGCTGAAAGAGTGCAGCTGATGGCTCGCCTGACCGCTCCCGAACTGCTCGACCTCGTGGTCGACGCCGGCACCTGGGAATCGTGGGACACGCCTCCGATCCAGGTCGCGGCGGACTCCGAGTACGCCGACGAACTTCTTCGCGCACAGGAGAAGACCGGCCTCGACGAGGCGGTGCTGACCGGGGTGGCCACCATCCGCGGCCGCCGAACGGCAATCCTCGTCTGCGAATTCGGCTTTCTGGGCGGCTCCATCGGCGTTGCCGCAGGCGAGCGTCTGGTCGCCGGGATCCGGCGCGCCACGCGCGAACGCCTTCCGCTGCTCGCCCTGCCCACGTCGGGTGGCACGCGAATGCAGGAGGGAACGACCGCGTTCCTGCAGATGGTCAAAATCACGGCGGCGGTGATCAAGCACAAGGAGGCGCACCTGCCGTATCTCGTCTACCTGCGGAGCCCCACGACCGGCGGTGTCTTCGCATCCTGGGGGTCGCTGGGGCACGTCACCATCGCTGAACCGGGAGCGCTCGTCGGCTTCCTCGGACCGCGCGTGTTCGAGGCGCTGTACGAGTCGCCGTTCCCGGCGGGCGTCCAGACCGCCGAGAACCTCCACGCGCACGGACTCATCGACGCGGTGCGGCCGCCGGACCAACTCGCCGAGATCGTCGACCGCGCGCTGCGCATCATCACCTCCGGCCGTGGTGGCCGGCCGTCGCTCGCGGACGCCCCCGTGCACGAGAGTCTGCCGGACGTCCCCGCCTGGGATTCGGTGGTCGCCTCGCGCCGCGAGGACCGGCCGGGTGTGCGTGAGGTGATGTTCCACTCCGCGTCGGATGTTCTTCCGCTCAACGGAACCGGTCAGGGTGAGGTCGATCCGGGTTTGATCCTCGCTCTCGTCCGGTTCGGTGACATGCCGTGCGTCCTACTCGGACAGGACCGTCGAGGGCAGACCACGCGGTCGCCGCTCGGCCCGGGCGCGCTGCGGGAGGCCCGCCGGGGAATGCGGCTGGCGGCGGAACTGAACCTGCCGTTGGTGACGGTCATCGACACCGCGGGCGCGGCATTGTCGAAGGAGGCGGAGGAAGGCGGTCTGGCCGGTGAGATCGCCCGCTGCATCGCCGACATGGTCTCGCTCGACGTCCCCACCATCTCTCTGCTGCTCGGGCAGGGCACCGGTGGCGGCGCGCTCGCGTTGATCCCGGCCGATCGGGTGCTCGCGGCCCAGCACGGCTGGCTGTCGCCCCTGCCACCCGAAGGTGCGAGCGCGATCCTGCACCACGACATCGCGCACGCGCCGGACATGGCCGCCCGCCAGGGAATCCGGTCGTCCGATCTCCTTGCGACCGGCATCGTGGACGAGGTGATCCCCGAATTCCCCGATGCGGCAGAAGAATCCACGGCGTTCTGCACCCGGGTGGGTGCGGTGCTCCACCGCGAGCTGTCGCTCCTCGATGCGGCAGACACCACCCAGCGACTCTCCGACCGTGCGGAGCGATTCGACCGGATCGGTCTGTTGCAGCCCGCACACGCATGACCGCGGCGCCGGGGATCCCGATCGGATCCCCGGCGCCGCGTCCATTCACTGGTCCTCGAGGACTTGCGTCAGCATTCGACGAGATTCACCGACACGTTCACGGCGAGACCGCCGGTGGACGTCTCCTTGTACTTCGAGCTCATGTCGGCGCCGGTGGCCCGCATCGTCTCGATCACCTGATCCAGACTGACTCGGTGCGTGCCGTCGCCGCGCAGCGCCATCCGGGCGGCGTTGATCGCCTTGCCCGCCGAGATGGCGTTGCGCTCGATGCACGGAATCTGCACCAGGCCGCCGATGGGATCACACGTCAGACCGAGACTGTGTTCCATCGCGATCTCCGCCGAGTTCTCCACCTGCTCCGGGCTGCCGCCGAGGATCTCGGCGAGCCCGGCAGCGGCCATGGACGCCGCGGAACCCACCTCGCCCTGACAGCCCACCTCGGCCCCGGAGATCGAGGCCCGTTCCTTGTACAGGGATCCGATTGCGCCGGCCGCCAACAGGAATCGCACCGTTGTTCCGTTCGGGTCGGCCTTCCCGGCGGGGGTGTAGTGCAGCGTGTAGTGCAGGACCGCCGGGATGATGCCGGCCGCGCCGTTGGTGGGGGCGGTGACGATCCGTCCACCGGACGCGTTCTCCTCGTTGACGGCGAGCGCCACCAGGTTCACCCAGTCCTCGGCGAACGCGGGATCACGACCGGGATCCTCCACGTTCAGCCGCTCGTACCAGCCGCGGGCGCGTCGGCGCACCCGCAGACTTCCGGGCAGATACCCGTCCCGGCCGATTCCGCGTCGCTGACACTCGACCATCACGTCGCGGATGTGCAGGAGCCGCGCCCGGACCTCCGGCTCGGGCCGGAGGGCGCGTTCGTGCTCGAGCATGACCTCGCTGATCGTGAGACCGTAGTGCTCGCTGAGGGCGAGCAGTTCACGCGCGGACCCGAACGACAGCGAATTCGCGCCGGCGGCGACGGACACCTCCGGTTCGGTGTCGGTGACGACGAATCCGCCGCCGATCGAATAGTACGTCTGCGCGTGCAGTTCACGACCGGTGACGCTAGTCGCGGTGAGGGTCATGCCGTTGGGGTGAAAGTCCAGAACCGTCAACGGGTGCAACACCATCTCGTCCTCGGCGAGCGGAATGTCGACCGTCCCGCCGAGGCGGATCCGCCGACTCGCCCGCACCGCTGCGAGCCGCGTCTCCATCTCCTCGGTGGCGATGGTCTCCGGTCGGTACCCCTCGAGACCGAGGAGGATCGCCGACATCGTGCCGTGGCCGGCGCCGGTGGCCGCGAGCGATCCGTACAGATCGACACGGACACCGGCGACGTCCCCGAGAACGCCGAGTGTGTCGAGGTCGTCGACGAACGTGCCCGCCGCCCGCATCGGGCCGACGGTATGCGAACTCGACGGTCCGATACCGACCGAGAACAGGTCGAACACACTGATCGTCATGCGAGGTCCTTCCGGAGCATCGCAACGAGTACCGCAGCACAGCGAGGAACGGAGTGAGGAGCGGATGGAAGGGTCGAGGCGGGAAACATTGTCACCGACTTACAGACCCGGATAGAGGGGGTGCTTGTCCGCGAGCGCCCGGACCTGGGCGGCCAACCCGGACGTGTCCGCGTCGGCGGGCGCGACGAGGGCCTGGGCGATCAGGTCGGCGACCGACACGAAGTCGTCCCTGCCGAAGCCGCGGGCGGCGAGTGCCGGTGTGCCGATGCGCAGACCGGACGTCACCATCGGCGGCCGTGGATCGAACGGGACGGCGTTGCGGTTGACGGTGATTCCGATCGCGTCGAGGCGATCCTCGGCCTGCTGCCCGTCGATGGCGGCATCCCGCAGGTCGACGAGGACGAGGTGCACGTCCGTGCCGCCGGTGAGGACGCTGATTCCGGCTTCCTTGACGTCGGGTCGGCTGAGCCGTTCGGCGAGTACCTTCGCACCGTCCAGGCAGCGCTCCTGACGCTCCGCGAATTCGGGTTCGGCCGCCATCTTGAATGCCGTTGCCTTGCCCGCGATCACGTGTTCCAATGGGCCGCCCTGCTGGCCGGGGAACACCGCGGAGTTGATCTTCTTCGCGATGGCCGCGTCGTTGGTCAGGATGATGCCGCCGCGGGGTCCGCCCAGCGTCTTGTGCGTCGTCGACGTGACGACGTGCGCGTGCGGGACGGGGGACGGGTGGAACCCGGTGGCGACCAGGCCTGCGAAGTGGGCCATGTCGACCATCAGGTACGCGCCGACTTCGTCGGCGATCTCCCGGAAGCGGGCGAAGTCCAGGTGCCGGGGGTAGGCCGACCAGCCGGCGATGATCAGTTGCGGCCGGTGCTCGCGTGCCGCCTTCGCCACCTCGTCCATGTCGATGAGGTAGTCCTGCTCGGACACCCCGTACGCGGCGACGTTGTAGAGCTTGCCGGAGAAGTTGAGGCGCATGCCGTGCGTGAGGTGGCCGCCGTCCGCGAGGGACAGTCCGAGGATCGTGTCACCCGGTTCGATCAGCGCATGCATCACCGACGCGTTCGCGGTGGCGCCCGAATGCGGTTGCACGTTGGCGTATTCGGTGGCGAAGAGGGCCTTGACGCGGTCGATGGCGAGCTGCTCGATGGAGTCGACGTGCTCGCAGCCGCCGTAGTAGCGGCGTCCGGGGTACCCCTCGGCGTACTTGTTGGTCAGCACGGAACCCTGCGCCTGCATCACCGAAAGCGGTGCGTGGTTCTCCGACGCGATCATCTCGAGGCCGGTGCGCTGACGCTCGAGTTCCTTGCCGATGAGTGCGGCGACGTCCGGGTCGAAATCCGCGAGGTCGCGGTTCAGGACGCTCACTGGTGCACCATCCTTGTGTCGGTGGTTTCAGATGGACTGCCGATGCACCCGAGGTGCCGCCGGGTCACTGCCCTGCTCGCTTGACACGATCGATGTCCGGCATGAGTTCTGCAGGACCCGGCGGTCGCCCGGGCCGCGCCGACCGTCGACAGGGCTGAGCGCCACCGAGCGCCGAACAGTGAGCGAACCGGCTGCCGCGTCCCGGCACCGCACGAGGGTGCCTCCCCACTGGGTCTAGCAGCGAGGAGGCTGACATGAAGTCTGCCAGAAACACCCTTCCCGATGAACCACCCAACGCCCTGACCTGCGGCATCGACTGGGCCCGCGACGATCACGACGTGTCCGTCGTCGATGCCCGCGGCCGTGAGGTCCACCGCTGCACCGTCGAACACAGCGCCGCCGGGCTGCGCGAACTGCTCACAGTCCTCGCCCGCACCGGCGTCTGCGAGGTCGCGATCGAACGCCCGGACGGACCGGTGATCGACACCCTGCTCGGCGCCGGGATCACCGTGGTGGTGATCAGCCCCAACCAGGTCAAGAACCTGCGCGGCCGCTACGGATCGGCCGGCAACAAGGACGACCGCTTCGACGCCTTCGTCCTCGCCGACACCCTGCGCACCGACCGCGCCCGACTGGCGCCGTTGACCCCCGACCACCCGGCCACCGTCGCGCTGCGCCGCGTCTGCCGGGCCCGCAAGGACCTCGTCGCCCACCGCGTCGCCCTCGCCAACCAGCTGCGGGCGCACCTGCGCAACGTCTTCCCCGGCGCGGTCGGCCTGTTCGCCGATCTCGACTCCCCGATCAGCCTGATGTTCCTGACCCGCTTCGACTGTCAGGACCGGGCCGACTGGCTCACCCCCAAGCGCCTGGCCACGTGGCTCTCCGGCGTCAGCTACAGCGGCCGCACCGACCCCGCGGTCCTGCACGCCCGCCTGACCGCCGCACCCCGCGGCGCCGTCGGTGACGACGGATCCGCGCACGCCCACATCACCCGCGCCTTGCTCGCCGCCCTGCGCACCCTCGTCGAACAGATCAAGTTGCTCACCGAACAGATCGGCGAGCAACTCGCCGGGCACGCCGACGCCCATATCTTCACCAGCCTGCCCCGCTCCGGCACCGTCCGTGCCGCCCGGCTGCTCGCCGAGATCGGCGACTGCCGGGCACGATTCCCAACCCCCGAGTCGCTGGCCTGCCTCGCCGGCGTCGCCCCCTCCACACGCCAGTCCGGCAAGGCCAGAAGCGTCGGATTCCGTTGGGCCACAGACAAACAACTCCGCGATGCCGTCACCGACTTCGCGGGCGACTCCCGCCACTCGAACCTCTGGGCCGCCGACCTCTACCGCCGAGCCGTCGCCCGCGGACACGACCACCCCCATGCCGTCCGCATCCTCGCCCGCGCCTGGCTGTTCGTCATCTGGCACTGCTGGCAGGACAACCTCGCCTACGAACCGGACAAACACGGCGCCCTCCAACGACTGATCGCCCACCAACAACCGGCGGCTTGACACAGGGCAACTCATGCCTGCACCCCGTTCTTCGCGGCGTACTCGGCCGCGGTGAGGAGCTCGCCGGCGGCGGACGGCTGGACGGCGAACAGCCAGCCCTCGCCGTAGGGGTCGGAAGTGACCAGGCCGGGGTCGTCGACTGCGGCGGTGTTGATCAGGGTGACCCGGCCGCTCACCGGCGGATACAGCTCGGACACGGTCTTGGTCGACTCGACCTCGCCGCACGATTCGCCGGCGACGATGGTCGCACCGACCTCCGGCAGGTCGACGAAGACGAGTTCGCCGAGCGAGTTGACGGCGACCGACGTGATGCCGACGCGGACCGGTTCGTCGGGGAGCGTGGCGCCCGGCTCGATCAGGACCCACTCGTGGTCGTCGGTGTAGCTGCGGTCGTCAGGGAAGGCGTGCGAAGACATGTGTGACCCTTTCGGGGCTGAAGTGGGTGGGAACGGCTCAGGAGCGGCGGTAGAACGGCGACGGCGTGACCACGAACGGCTCCTTCTTGCCGCGGATGTCCACGGTGAGTTCGGTGCCGGGTTCGCGGAACGCGACGTCCACGAACGCGAGCGCGATCGGATGCCCGAGCGTCGGAGACAACGCCCCGGACGTGATGATGCCGACCGCCGACTCGCCGGCCGCGTCCAACACGGTGTACTCGGCGCGGGCCGCCCGGCGCCCGCTTCCGGCGAGGCCGACGAGCACCCGCTGCGGGGCCTGCTCCGACAACGTCTGCAGGGCATCGCGGCCGACGAACTCCTTGTTCAGCCGGACCACCTTGCCGAGCCCGGCCTCGTACGGATTCGTGCCGAGGGTCAGTTCTTGGCCGTACAGCGCCATTCCGGCCTCGAGTCGGAGGGTGTCGCGGCACGCGAGGCCGGCGGGGACGCCGCCGCGGGCCGTGGTGGCGTCGAGCAATGCGCGCCACAACGGCACGGACAGCTCGTTCGGCACGTACAGCTCGAAGCCGTCCTCCCCGGTGTACCCGGTGCGGGCGAGGAGGACGTCGATGCCGGCGACCACCGCGCGCGTGACCGCGTAGTACTTCAACTCCGCCACCGTCTCGACCTGTTTGTCGGGAACGAGGGACTGCATGACGTCCTGGGCGGCCGGTCCCTGCACCGCGATCAGCGCGGTCTCCGAGGACTGATCGTCGACGTTCGCGGAGAAGCCCCGGACGCGTGCCGCCAGTTCGCGGTGCACCGTCGGCGCGTTGGCCGCATTGGCCACCACGAGGAAATGCTCGTTGGCGAGACGGTAGACGACCAGATCGTCGATGACCCCGCCGGCCGCGTTGCACAGGAGGGAGTACTTGGCCCGGCCGACGCCGATCCTCGAGAGTTCGCCGGCCAGAGCGTAATCCAAGACAGCTCCGGATTCGGGTCCGGTGACCGCGATCTCGCCCATGTGCGAGAGGTCGAACAGTCCGGCGGTCTTGCGGACGGCGTGGTGCTCGGCGAGTTCGCTGTCGTACTTCAGCGGCATTTGCCAGCCCGCGAAGTCGGTGAAATGGGCTTCCAGCGCGCCGTGCTCGCCGAGCAGCGGGGACGCGGGCGTGGTGGTGAGGGTCATGCGAAGGCCTCCTCGGGGGTCTCGGCGATGGCCGAAGCGTCGATGTCGGTGGGGTTCTCGAAGGCCTCGGGCGCGGGGCACGAGCAGACGAGGTTGCGGTCGCCGTGGACGCCGTCGATGCGACGCACCGGGGGCCAGTACTTGGCGGCGCGAAGCGACGCGACGGGGTAGGCGGCGAGGTGGCGCGGGTAGGGCAGATTCCACTCGTCCGCGGTCACCTGTTCGGCGGTGTGCGGGGCCTGACGCAGCGGGCTGCGTTCGAGCGGCCACACACCGTCACCGATCAGGTCGATCTCGCGGCGGATCGAACTCATCGCCTCGATGAAGCGGTCGAGTTCGGCCAGATCCTCGGACTCGGTCGGTTCCACCATGAGCGTGCCGTTGACGGGGAACGACAGGGTGGGCGCGTGGAAGCCGTAGTCGATCAATCGCTTCGCGACATCCTCGGCGGTGACGCCGGTCGCCTTGGTGACCGGGCGGAGGTCGAGGATGCACTCGTGCGCCACCAGACCGGACGGCCCCGTGTACAGGACCGGGAAGTGCCGATCCAGTGACCTGGCGACGTAATTGGCGGCGAGCACCGCGGTCTCGGTGGCGCTCGTCAGCCCGTCGGGTCCCATCAGTGCGATGTACGCCCAGGTGATGGGCAGGATCCCGGCGGACCCGTAATTCGCCGCCGACACCGGAGTGCCGAGCTGATCGCCGCCCAGCGGGTTGCCGGGCAGGAACGGCGCCAGGTGCTTGCGCACCGCGACCGGCCCGACGCCGGGACCGCCGCCGCCGTGCGGGATGCAGAACGTCTTGTGCAGGTTCAGGTGTGAGACGTCGCCGCCGAACTTGCCGGGCTGCGCGAGACCGACGAGAGCGTTGAGGTTGGCGCCGTCGACGTACACCTGGCCGCCGGCCTCGTGCACCAGATCGCAGACCGTCCGCACGTCGTTCTCGTACACGCCGTGCGTGGACGGGTAGGTCAACATGATCGCGGCCACCGTGCCCTCGTGCGCCGCGATCTTCGCGCGCAGGTCGCCCAAGTCGATGTTGCCGTTCTCCGCGGTCGCGACGACTACGACCTTCATGCCCGCGAGAACCGCGGATGCGGCGTTCGTGCCATGCGCGGACTGGGGGATGAGGCAGACGTTGCGTCCGAAGTCGCCGCGGGATTCGTGATAGCCGTGGATCGCGAGCAGCCCGGCCAGCTCGCCCTGGGATCCGGCGTTGGGCTGCAACGACACCCGGTCGTAGCCGGTGATCTCGCCGAGCCACCGCTCCAGGTCGGCGACGAGCTCGAGGTAGCCGGCCGTCTGCGCGACCGGTGCGTACGGGTGGATGGACGCGAACCCGGGCCAGCTGATGGGTTCCATCTCGACAGCGGAGTTGAGTTTCATCGTGCACGATCCGAGCGGGATCATGGTGCGGTCGAGGGCGAGGTCCTTGTCGGACAGCGTGCGCAGGAAGCGGAGCATCGCGGTTTCCGAGCGGTGATCGTGGAACATGGCGTGCTGCAGGTAGTTCGACGTCCTGGCGAGTGCCGACGGCAGTTCGGGCACCGCGACGGTCGTCGGCTGCGCACCGAACACGGCGACCACCCGCCGGACGATGTCGTCGGTGGTGCACTCGTCGCAGGCGATCGCGACGTGATCGGCGTCGACGAGACGGAGGTTGATGCCGTCCCGATCGGCCGACTCCACGATCGCCCCGGCGCCCGCCGGGACCCGCACGAGAACCGTGTCGAAGAAGCTGTCGTGCACGATCGTGTGACCGGCGGCGCGCAGGGTTCCGGCGATGGTCGTCGCGTGGGCGTGCACCCGGTTCGCGATGGCGCGCAACCCTTCCGGTCCGTGGTAGGCGGCGTACATCGCGGCGACATTGGCGAGCAGTGCCTGCGCCGTGCAGATGTTGCTGGTCGCCTTGTCACGCCGGATGTGCTGTTCGCGGGTCTGCAGTGCCAGCCGGTAGGCCGTCTTCCCGTCGACGTCGACGGACACTCCGACGAGGCGGCCGGGCAGCAAGCGCTCGAGTCCGCCGCGCACGGCCATGTAGCCGGCGTGCGGTCCGCCGAAGAACAGCGGCACACCGAATCGCTGCGCCGACCCGACCGCGATGTCGGCACCCTGCTCGCCGGGCGGCGTCAGGATCGTCAGCGACAGCAGGTCCGCCGCGACCGTGGTCAGCGCGCCGCGCGCCTTCGCCGCGGCGATCATCGGAGCGAGGTCGCGCACCGCGCCGCTCGCACCGGGCGCCTGGAAGACCACCCCGAACATGTCACCGTCCGGCAGTTCCCCGGACAGTTCCGCGACCACCACCTCGATTCCCACCGCCTTCGCTCGTCCCCGGACGACGGCCAGTGTCTGCGGCAGGGAGTCCGCGTCGAGGACGACGCGGTTGGTGGCGGACTTCGACTTGTTCGCGCGCCGCATCAGCAGCACCGCCTCCATCACGGCGGTGGCCTCGTCGAGCAGCGAGGCGCCGGCCAGGGGCAGGGCGGTGAGATCCTCGATGACGGTCTGGAACGTCAGCAGCGCCTCCAGCCGGCCCTGGGAGATCTCCGGCTGGTACGGGGTGTAGGCGGTGTACCAGGCGGGGGACTCGAGCATGTTCCGTCGCAACACCGCGGGCGTGATGGTGTCGGAGTATCCGAGACCGATCATCTGGACGCGGGTCTCGTTGCGCTCCGACAGTGCCCGAAGGTCGGCGAGCACCTGCTGCTCGGACTTTGCCGCGGGCAGATTCAAGGGCTGTGAGCTGCGGATCTGGTCCGGCACCGCGCTGTCGATCAGGTTCGCGAGGGCGTCGTAACCGAGGGCGTCGAGCATCCGCCGCGACGAGGAGGCGTCAGGACCGATGTGGCGGGACGGAAAGTCGCTGTTGAGGGGCACGCCGGGGGCGGCGGTGCGGGGTTCTGCTGGCACGAGGTGACTCCGGTTTCGTTGAGTCCGGACCGCACCGGACTTCGACAAGGGGGCACCTCCCCGCTCTGTCCTGAAACCTGAGAGTTTGGGCGCACCGCAACTGCGGCGTGCTCTTCACCTTCGGTAAGTTCCGGCCATACGGCCGATTCTTTCTCCAGAGTTGCCTCTGCGCTGCGGTACTGGGGCCTGAGAGATTCCCGGGGAGGAAGTTGCTCCTACGGCGCCTCCGAAACGGAGGTTCTCCCGCTGCGCGTCAACGGCGTCTTCAGTTGTGATTGGCCAAACAGTACACAGACGCCGCGGGTTTGTCTCCTCGGACCGACGGTCTTGCCAAAAGTCCTCGTCATTTGGCATCCTCGATGCATCTTCGCTCGGACGTGACCGCACACGCCGAGAGATGAGAGCCCAGATGCCCGCAGCCGCAACGGTTGTCGATGTGTGCTCGCTCTCCCCGCTCACCCTTCCCCGGTGCCGCGCTGTCCACCGCCCGGCACGGACGTCGCATACCGACCGGTTTCGACCGGTACTAGGAGTTCCTCACATGACTGCGCCTGAGTCACCCCACGTCGCTGCGGATGGCCGCCGACTGCTCCGCCTCGAAGTCCGCAACGCTCAGACCCCGGTCGAACGCAAACCGTCGTGGATGAAGGTGCAGATGCGGACGGGCCCCGAATACCGGGACCTCGCCGCCCTCGTCGACCGTGAGAACCTGCACACCGTGTGTCAAGAAGCGGGATGTCCCAACATCTTCGAATGCTGGGAGGACCGTGAGGCGACGTTCCTCATCGGCGGAAGCCAGTGCACCCGGCGGTGCGACTTCTGCCAGATCGACACAGGCCGCCCCGCCGCACTCGATCGGGACGAACCCAGGAGGGTCGCGGAGTCGGTGCAGACCATGGGCCTGCGGTACGCCACCGTCACCGGCGTGGCCCGTGACGATCTGCCGGACGGCGGCGCCTGGCTGTACGCCGAGACGGTCCGGCAGATTCACGAACTGTGCCCGGGCACCGGCGTCGAACTGCTGATCCCCGATTTCAATGCCGACGCCGCGCAACTACGCGAGGTGTTCGACACCCGCCCGGAAGTACTCGCACACAATGTGGAGACCGTTCCCCGGATCTTCCGTCGTATCCGCCCTGCCTTCACGTACGAGCGGTCCCTCGAGGTGATCACGCGGGCTCGGGAGGACGGCCTGATCACCAAGTCGAACCTGATCCTCGGGATGGGGGAGACCACCGACGAGGTGATCCATGCCCTCCGGGACCTGCACACCGCCGGCTGCCAGTTGATCACCATCACGCAGTATCTGCGGCCGTCGGCCCGGCACCATCCGGTGGCACGTTGGGCGACGCCGGACGAGTTCGTCATGCTCGACGGGATCGCCCGCGAGATCGGCTTCCTCGGCGTCCTGTCGGGTCCGCTCGTGCGCTCCTCCTATCGGGCCGGCCGCCTCCACGCGGAGGCCGTCGCCGCGACCGCAGTTCACTGAACCCCATCCTCTTCCGTTCCAGCAAGGAGTTCCCATGTCCCACCGATCTGCAGATGTCGTCATCCTCGGCGGCGGTTCCGGCGGCTACGCGGCCGCCATCCGCTCGGCCGAACTGGGCCGTTCGGTGATCCTCGTCGAGGAGAACGAACTCGGCGGCACGTGTCTGCATCAGGGGTGCATCCCGACGAAGGCGCTGCTGCACTCCGCCGAGGTCGCGGACAGTGCCCGCACCGCCTCGCAGTTCGGTATCGACGTCACGTTCGACGGTGTCGACCTAGAGAAGGTGCTGAGCTACCAGAACACGATCGTCACCCGACTGCACAAGGGACTGCAGGGCCTCGTCGACTCGTACGGCATCACCGTCGTCAACGGCCGCGGACGGTTGGTCGGACCCAACGGAGTGGAGGTCGACGACGAGTTGATCACGGGCGGCGCCGTCGTCCTGGCAACGGGGTCGTCGCCGAAAACGCTGCCCGGCATCGGCATCGGTGGCCGGGTCGTCACCAGCGACCAGGCGCTCGTGTTGCCGTCGGTCCCGAAGAAGGCGATCATTCTCGGCGGTGGCGTCATCGGCGTCGAATTCGCCAGTGTCTGGGCGTCGTTCGGTGCGTCGGTGACGATCGTCGAGGCGACTCCACGGCTGGTGCCGAACGAGGACGAGACGATCTCCAAGTACCTCGAGCGGGCATTCCGTCGCCGCAAGATCACCGCGAAGACAGGTGTGCGGGTGACGGAGGTGACGCAGGACGAGGACGCAGTGTCGGTCACCCTCGGCTCCGGCGACGTACTCGACGCCGACGTCCTGCTGGTCGCGGTGGGGCGCGGACCCAACACCGCGTCCATGGGGTACGAGGAGACCGGAGTGATGCTCGACAAGGGCTTCGTGGTGACCAGTGATCGACTGCGCACCACGGTGCCGAACGTCTTCGCGGTCGGCGACATCGTCCCCGGGCTCCAGCTGGCCCACCGCGGGTTCCAACAGGGCATCTTCGTGGCCGAGGAAATCGCCGGGCTCCGTCCGGACGTCATCGACGAGACCGGCATCCCTCGTGTCACCTACTCCCACCCCGAGGTCGCGTCCGTCGGGTTGACCGAGACCGCGGCCCGGGAGAAGTTCGGCGAGAACGTCGAGACCGTCACCTACGACCTCGCCGGCAACGGCAAGAGCCAGATCCTGAAGACGTCGGGGGCGGTCAAACTCGTGGTGGCGCCGACCGGGGTCGTGGTCGGCGTGCACATGGTCGGCGACCGAGTCGGTGAGCTGATCGGTGAGGCGCAGCTGCTCTACAACTTCGAGGTCGACGCCGCGCAGGCGGCGAAGTTCGTGCACGCCCACCCCACCCAGGGCGAGGCGCTCGGGGAGGCGCTGATGGCAGTGGCCGGCAAACCACTCCACGTCCACGGCTGACCCCCATGTGAGTGGCAAAGTGTGCTGGCGCACGCTTTGCCACTCACATGGGGTTTTCGGTATGCGAACGCGCACTGGCGATTTCCGCCTCGTGTCGATGAAGCAGCCCCGGGCCACGGTGGTCGCGCTGCCGCTGCGGCCACGACACGCACGTCGCCACCCTCCTCACCGTCGCCGAACTGCTCGCCGGTGCGCGGGAGGCGTGGGCGGGAACGATCGTGTTCCTCTTCCAGCCGGGCGAGGAAACGGCGGCCGGGGCGAAGGCGATGGTCGAGGACGGTCTGTGGGACCGGGAACCCAAGCCGGAGATCATCTTCGGGCAGCACGTCGGGCCGATGCTGGCCGGCACCGTGCACGTCACGAGTGGCGACGCGATGGCCATGGCCGATTCGCTGAAGGTCACCGTCTACGGCCAGGGGTCGCACGGCTCCCAGCCCCAGGATTCGATCGACCCGATCATCCAGGGTGTCAACATGATCAACCGCATCCAGGCCATCGTGTCCCGCGAAGTGCACCCCCTGAAGCCGGCGGTGGTCACGGTCGCCACGTTCCACGCGGGGTTGAAGGAAAACATCATCGCGGACCGGGCCGAGTTCACGATCAACGTGCGCACCCTCGACCCCGAGGTGCGCGAGCAGGTCAACGCCGCGCTGCGCCGCATCATCTACGCCGAGGCCGCCGCATCCGGGGCGCCGAAGCCGCTGATCGAGGAGCTGTACACGTTCCCGCGCAACTACAACGATCCCGATGCCACCGCAGAACTCGTCGCCGAACTCCAGAAGGTGCTGGGCGAGAACAACGTCACGCCGTCGTCCCCGATGATGGGTTCGGAGGACTTCGGTCTGCTCGCCGAGGTGATCGGCGTGTCGTCGGTGTTCTGGATGTTCGGTGGCCACACCGCGGAGACCCTCGAGAGCGGAAAGCCTGTGCCGGTGAACCACTCACCGTTCTTCGCCCCCGTCGCGGAGCCCACCCTGTCCACCGGCGTCCAGACGGCGATGACGGCGATCCTGTCGAAGGTCGGGCTCGAGGCCCTCCGGGCCCGTGCGCCTTTCTGGTTGTTCCGGCAACCAGAAAGGCACACGGGTGGCGGAGCCGCCTCAGTGGGTAGGCAGCGGTGCGTCCGCGGTGGCGTCGCCGGTGTCCACGCCGGTCTTCTCGAATCGCAGTCTCGACACGGCGAGTCCGGCGAGGACGAAGGACGCGGCGACGAGGATGTACAGCTGGGTGGGCGACCAGTCGCGGTCGAGGAGGGCGCCCGCGACGATCGGGGACGCGATGGCGCCGACGCGGCCGATGCCGATGCCCCAGCCGACGCCGGTGGCCCGAACGGCCGGTGAGTAGACCGACGGCGTGATCGCGTACAGCCCGGCGATGCAGCCGTTGGCGAAGACGCCGATCAGGGCGCCGAGCCCGAACGCGATGACGATGGACGCGGTGGCGGGCACGAAAACGACGAGCAGTACGCCCGCGATCGCCATGTAGGCGATGAGCACACGCTTCAGCGCGAAACGTGCGGACAGCGCCCCGAGCAGGGTGGCGCCGAAGATGCCGCCGAGGTTGAGGAGCACTCCGCCGGTGACGCCCTGGTTCGCGGACATACCCGCCTCGACCAGCAGTTTCGGGGTCCAGCTGGTGACGAAGTAGAAGCCGAACATCGCCATGAAGAACGCGAACCACACCAGGAGTGTGCTGCGGCGGCGCTGCGGGGACAGCAGGACGCGCATCGCGAATCCGGCGTCGGCGGTGGCGGCGGCACGCGGTGCGGGCAGCTCGTCGAGTCGCGGCTGACCGACCCGCTGGGCGAAGGCGTTGATCCGGTCGAGGGCGTTGGCCGGTCGCCGGACGAGCAGGAAGTCGATCGATTCGGGGAGCCGGGCGTAGACGACGGGGATGATCGCCGCCGTGCACAGTCCACCGAACAGGAACACCGAACGCCAGCCGAGTGAGTTCTGCAGGACGACGGCGATGATTCCGCCGAGGGTGGCGCCGACGGCGTAACCGGTGGAATTGAGACTCACCGCGAGCCCGCGCCAGCGGTTCGACGCGTACTCACTGGCGATGACGTTGCTGCTGGCGAGGATTCCGCCGATGCCGACGCCGGTGAGGGCGCGGAGCAGGCCGAGTTGCATCGCGTTCTGGCTGACCGCCGACAGCAGCATGCCCGTCGACGCGAGTGCCAGGCACAGCAGGATCATGGCGCGGCGGCCGATGGTGTCAGCCCACGGTGCCAGGAACAGCGATCCCGCGGCCATGCCGAACAGTCCGGCGCTGAGCAACAAGCCGACGACGGAGCCGGACAGATCCCACTCCTGCGACACCGACTGTGCGGTGAACGCCATGACGAGGACGTCGAAGCCGTCGAGCACGTTGAGTAGACCGCAGATGGCGATGGCGCCCCATTGGTAGCGCGTCATCGGGCTGCTGTCGATGCGTTCGCGTAGGTCGAATTGCATGCTCGGAACCTGCTCTTCCTCGGAGGTGGGCTGTGATATGGCTCACGACTCACCTACCGTGGCGGAGAGATCACTCGTTTCCAACTTCACTTCCGAATGTTGGAATACAGAAGTGGCGGTGGGATGCGGTGCTGGGTGATCATTTCAGTGATGACAACTGGATGGGGACCGGGCGACCGGCAGTGGGCGAAAGGTCCATGGATGTGACTGGCTCGGGTTTCGGTAACTCCTGGTCGGCGGATCGATTGTTCGCCGGGCCGGGCGAGACACGGGAGCGGCTACGCCGCACCGATTGGGCGGCCACGCCGCTGGGCCCGGTCGAGACCTGGTCTGTCGAACTGCGGGCGGCAGTACGGACCGTGCTGCCCTCCGAGGTCCCGATGCTGCTCTGGTGGGGGCCTGAGCTCGTGCAGATCTTCAACGACGCGTACACCCGGGTCCTCGGTGCCAAGTACCCCGCGGCGATCGGTGAACCCGGGGCGCAGTGCTGGGCGGAGATCTGGGACGAGGTCGGACCGCTCGCCGAGCAGGTGATGTCGGGCGGCGCAGCGACCTACACGGAGAATCAGCCGCTGTACCTGCTGCGGCACGGGTACCTCGAGGAGACTTACTGGACGTTCTCCTACAGTCCGGTGCAGGACGAGGACGGGAACGTCGCCGGGATCTTCGTGGCGACGACCGATGTGACCGCGACCGTGCTCGGCGAGCGCCGACTCGAGACTCTGCGGCAACTGGGCACGGTCTCCACCGCAGGCGGCGACGATCCGCTCGTCGATGCCTGTCGTGCGGTCGTGCGGGTACTAGGCGACAACGGACAGGACGTTCCGCTGGCCGCGATCCATCTTCGCCGCGAGGTCGTCGGCGGCACGGGTGACGACGAGCCCGAGGACCTCGTGCTCGTCGGTGCCGCCGGGGTGGACGACGACGGCGAGTTCAGGCCCGCCCGGATCCCGGCGACCGACGTCACCCGCCACCGTGTCCGGGCGTCGGGCGTGGCGTTCGAGCCTGCCGGGTCGAAGGCGGTGACGGAGGTGAGGCTGTGCCCGTTGATCGTGACGGGTCACGCGGAGCCGGTAGGTGTGCTGGTGCTCGGGATCAGTCCGTATCGCGCCTTCGACGACGCGTATCGGGGCTTCGTCGAGCTGGTCACGGCGAAGGTGTCGACCCTGGTCACGGACGCCCTGGCCTACGAGTTCGAGCGGGACCGCGCCGCTGCACTGGCGGAACTCGACGCTGCGAAGACGCGGTTCTTCCAGAACGTCAGTCACGAGTTCCGTACCCCGCTGACCCTGTTGCTCGGACCCCTCGAGGCTGTGCGCGAGCAGCCCGAGGACGAGTCTCCCGCAGATCGGCGCGAAGCGATCGCGGCCGCTTATCGTGCGGCGGTCCGGCTGCAGCAGCTCGTCGACGGCCTTCTCGATCTGTCCAAGGCGGAAGCCGGCCAGCTTCTGCCACACACGGAGCCGACCGATATCGGCCAATTGACGGCCGACTGCGTGAGCATGTTCGATTCCGCCGCCGCGCAGGCGGGACTCGCGCTCCGGACCGATCTCGACGAAGCCTCCGGCCTGGTCGAGTTGGACCGCGAGATGTGGGTGAAGATCGTGCTGAATCTCGTGTCGAACGCGGTCAAGTACACCCGGTCCGGATCCGTGTCCATAGCGCTCCGCCAGGACGCCGGCCAGTTGGTGCTGAGCGTGACCGACACGGGTGTGGGGATTCCCGCCGAAGAACGGGAACGCGTATTCGACAGGTTCCATCGCGTCGAGGCCGGCGGGTCGGGCAGCGGTGGGGGCGTCGGCATCGGGCTTTCCCTGGTGTCCGATCTCGCCGCGGCGCTCGGCGGTTCCGTCGACCTCGACAGCGCCCCGGGCCGGGGCAGCACCTTCACCGTCCGCGTACCGCGGATCCCGGCACCGGACGGCGCGACCCCGCGGGCAGACGACCGGCCCATCGGCGCGGTAACGTCCTTCGGCGATGTCGAACGGCGGGAACCGTCCGTCGAGGTCGACGGTTCGAACGAACGCGGAGCGGACGGCCACCGCATCCTGCTCGTCGAAGATCACCCGGACCTGCGGGCGTACCTCACCCGATTGCTGCAGGAGCAGGGATGGGACGTCGACGCCGTCGCCGACGTGGAGTCCGCGCTGAAGCATGTCGCCGCCCGCACACCGAATCTCGTGCTCAGCGACGTCATGCTTCCCGGTCGCGACGGCATTGACTTCCTTCGCGAGCTGCGGTCGGAGCAATCGACGGCGCGGCTGCCGGTCATTCTGCTCACCGCCCGCGCGGGAACGGAGTCGACCGTCGACGGGCTGAACCAGGGAGCCGACGACTACATCGTCAAGCCCTTCCAGCCGAGCGAGCTCGTCGCGCGGGTACGTGTTCATCTCGAAATGTCCTGGCTTCGTGAAACTCTGATCACGGACAGTGAGCTCGAGTCGACACATCTGCGCACGGCACTGGATACCCGCACCACCCTCAGCCAAGCTGTCGGGCTGACCATGGCCGCGTTCCAGTGCGACGCCGACACCGCCTTCGACAGGCTCGCGTCCTATTCGCAGAATCGCAACGTCAAACTTCGGGACATCGCGGCGGAGGTCGTCGCGAACTTCACCGCAGGCACCGATCGCGAGTAGAGCCGAAGGAAAGGCCACAGTTTCCGCGAGCCGGGTTCCGGGTAGGCGTCACCGATGAACGACGATCAGCACGCCGAACCGGACCCCGACGATCCGCGGAAGCCGGATTCGCCTGCGGACCTGACGAAACCTTCCTGGTGGTACGTCATCAGGAAGACGGCGCACGAATTCACGCGCGATCAGTGCACCGACCTGGCCGCCGCACTGACGTATTACGCGGTCCTCTCGCTCTTCCCTGCGCTGCTGGCGCTGGTCTCGTTGCTGGGAGTGTTCGGTCAGGGGCAGCGCACCACCGATGCGGTCCTGCAGATGGTCGACGACCTCGGGCCGTCCTCCGCCGTGGACACGTTGCGTGACCCCATCGCGCAGTTGGTCGAGACTCCGACCGCGGGCATGGCACTGGTCCTCGGCCTGCTGGGTGCGGTGTGGTCGGCGTCCGGCTACATCGGGGCGTTCGGACGCGCCATGAACCGCATGTACGAAGTCGAGGAGGGGCGTCCCGTGTGGAAGCTCCGGCCGCTGATGCTGGCCGTCACCATCGTCGGTCTGGTCCTGGTGGCCGCCGCTGCGGCAATGCTCGCGCTGAGCGGCCCCGTCGCACGCTCGGTGGGTGACGCGATCGGATTCGGTGACACCGCCCTGACCGTCTGGAACATCGCCCGCTGGCCGTTCGTCCTCGGCGTCGTCGTGGTCGCCGTGGCCATCCTCTATTACGTCACGCCCAACGTGAAGCAACCGAAGTTCCGCTGGGTGAGCGCCGGTGCGTTCCTCGCCATCGTGACGTGGATCCTGGCGTCGGTCCTGTTCGGTCTGTACGTCGCCAACTTCGGCAGCTACAACAAGACGTACGGCTCCCTGGCCGGCGTGGTCGTGTTCCTGCTGTGGCTCTGGATCACCAATCTGGCGTTGCTCTTCGGCGCCGAACTGGATGCCGAACTCGAACGCGGACGCGAATTGCAGGCCGGCATGCCGGCCGAGGACGAACTGCAATTGCCGCCCCGCGACACGCGGGTCTCCGACAAGAACGCCGAGAAGTACGAGCAATACGTGCAGGAGGGCAGGGCCCTACGTGAGACCGAGTGCCCTCCGGGCCCGTGAGTACTTGTTAACCTCCCGCGGTTAATAAGTACTCACGGGCGGAACGCCATCGCGTCGTCCACGACCTTGCCGTGCCGCAATGTCAGAAGGTCGCGGAAGTAGTTCATCCGCAGCCGCCAGGGCGCTTCGGACCCCTGCTTCGGGAACGACTCCACCGACCGCAGGACGTAGCCGGCGGCGAAGTCGAGGAACGGCTCCTCCTCGACCGAACTGTCACGCGCCGGGGCACACTGGGCGAAGCCGTTCGCGTCCATGTGCGCGAGCAGACGGCAGACGTACTCGCACACCAGGTCGGCCTTGAGCGTCCAGGACGCGTTGGTGTACCCGATGACGAACGCGAAGTTGGGCACCCCGCTGAGCATCATTCCCTTGTACGCCATGGTGTCGGCGAGGTCGATGTCGCGGCCGTCGACGGCGAGCGTCGTTCCGCCGAACGCGAGCAGGTTCAGGCCGGTCGCGGTGACGACGACATCGGCGTGCAATTCCTCACCGGACTTCAGCGTGATACCGGTTTCGGTGAAGGTGTCGATGTGGTCGGTCACGATCGACACCTCGTCGTTCCGGATGGACCGGAACAGATCCCCGTTGGGCACGAGGCACAGTCGCTGATCCCACGGGTTGTACCGGGGCGTGAAGTGGGTGTCGATGTCGTAGCCCTTCGGCAGCCACTTCTCCTGCATCTGCCGGATGCGCCCCTTCATGAAGTCCGGATAGCGCTGGCACAGTTGGTAGATCGCCGTTGCGACCGAAGCGTTCTTCAGGCGGGTGAGGCCGTAGGCGAGTTTGGCGGGAAGGTGCCGGCGGAGCCGGTTCGCCAGCTTGTCCTTGGCCGGCATCGAGATGATGTAGGTGGGCGAGCGCTGCAACATGGTCACGTGCGCGGCCTCGGCGGCCATCGACGGCGCCAGCGTCACGGCGGTGGCCCCACTGCCGATGATGACCACCCGCTTACCCGCGTAGTCGAGGTCCTCGGGCCACTTCTGCGGGTGCACGACCTGCCCGGCGAACCGGTCGAGGCCCGGGAACTCGGGGGTGTAGCCCTCGTCGTAGCGGTAGTAGCCGCTGCAGGACATCAGGAAGTTGGCGGTGAACCGGACCGTCTCGCCGGTATCGGTGCGCTCGGCGTCGACCGTCCACTGGGCGTCCGGGGTCGACCACTCGGCACGAACGACCTTGTGCTGGAACCGGATGTTCCGGTCGATCCCGTGCTCGGCGGCGGTCGTGCGGACGTACTCGAGGATCGACGGCCCGTCGGCGATGGACTTCTCACCCGACCACGGCTTGAACCGGTAGCCGAGGGTGTACATGTCGGAGTCGGAGCGAATACCGGGGTAGCGGAACAGGTCCCAGGTGCCGCCGATCGATTCGCGGCTCTCCAGGATCGCGTAGGTCCGTCGGGGAAAGTTGTCCTGCAGGTGGTACGCGGCACCGATCCCGGACAGTCCGGCCCCGATGATCAGCACGTCGACGTGTTCGACGGGCGCCTTCGCGCCGGTGGTCTCGGCGGCGGAATCGGTGGGTGGCATGAACACTCTCTCGCTGGCGGTGACTGGCGGTGACTGGCGGTTACTTCGGGTCTACGGCGACGTCGCCGAGAGCGACATTACGTGCGCTGGTGGACCGGCCGAGCTTCGCGACCTCCTCGTCCATCAGCGGAAGGATGCGGGGGACGTGGGGCAGCAGGCTGCGATCCCCGATCGGCGACGTCACCACCGCCTTCAGCCAGCCGACGAGCTCGACCCACCGCGGCACGTAGACCCGGCGCTTCCGCCCGGCCAGGCCGTCCACGAACGCGTCGACGCACGAGTCCACCGACGTCGTCTTGCCCAGAGGTCCCGGCAGCACGGCGAGAAGTTGGTTGAACGCGGTGAGGTCGGCTTTCGCATCCTGAACGAGCGGTGTGTCGATCCACGACATGTGGGCCGAGCCCACGGTGACGCCGTGGTGCGCGACTTCGAGACGAAGGGTGTTGGCGAAATGCTCGATGCCGGCCTTGCTCGTGTTGTACGCGGCCAGCCCGGGTGCGGGCGCGAACGCGGCGAGCGACGACACCACCAGGATGTAGCCCTTGCGGTCGATCACGGACGGAAGCGCAGCTCGGACGGTGTGGAAGACGCCGAGGATGTTGATGTCGATGACCCGCTTGAACGTGGCCGGGTCGACGTGCATGACCGACCCGTAGCTGGCGATACCGGCATTCGCGAGCACGAGGTCGATGCCGCCGAACTTCGCGACACCGGCGTCGACCGCCTTCTGCACGGCGGCCAGATCGCAGACGTCGGCGGCCGCGGCGAGCGCGACGTCGTCGCCGAGTTCGGCGGCGAGGGCCTTCAGTGGCTCGGCGTCCAGATCGATCAGAACCAGTTTGACGCCCTTGCGGGCGAGGGCGCGGGACGTTTCCGCGCCGATGCCACGCGCGGCTCCGGTGACGAGTGCGACTTTGTTCCTGAGCGTGGGCATGGGATCTCCTGGCGTGTGATCTGGCACCGTTCGGTGTCAGTTTGTATCTGGAACTGTGCGGTGTCAATATGGGGGCGTGAGTTCGCCCAAGCTCGACGAAACGGGCCGCACCTACCGCGGTGCGGGTCCGCGTCAGCGTCAGGAAGAGCGCCGCGTGCGCCTCGTGGATGCGGCCGTCGAAGTGTTCGGGACCAGCGGATACCGGTCCGCGACGGTCGGCAAGATCTGCGAGACCGCCGGGCTCACCAAGCGCTACTTCTACGAGTCCTTCGACGACAGCGAGGCCCTGCTCCTGGCCGCGTACGCGAGCGTGACCGACCGCCTGCGGGGCAGCGTCCTGCGCGGTGCGGGGGAGGGCGGCACCGATCTCGACGCGCGGGTTCGCGGCGCGCTGACCGCGTTCTTCCGATCCGTCGCCGACGACCCGCGGATCCCGCGGATCGCATTCCAGGAGGTCCTCGGCGTCGGGCCGGAGGTCGACAATGCCTACCGCCGCGTCACCGTGTCGTTCGTGGACGCCGTTCTCGTCGTTATCGACCCTGCCGTCGACCGAACGGCATTTCCCGACTTCCACCTGCGCACCCTCGCAACCGGCCTGGTGGGAGCCGTGCTGATGATCGCCCAGCAATGGGTGCTGTCGGAGAACCCGCAGCCGATCGAGTCCGTCATCGGCAGCGCGCACACCATTCTCTCGGCCGTCCTGGGGCAGCTCGGCCCCCAGACCACGTGAGTGGCGCGGCGTCCGGGCGCACGCTTTGCCACTCACATGCGCTGACCTGGGATTGCATGCGCCGGAGGCAATCCGGGCAAACCTCTGACGCCATCACATATATGTTGTTAAATACCTGACATGCCCGGTGCTGTGCACTGCCAATCGCCATCGGTCCACAACACGACGATCCGCGCGGTGCTCGTCGCGCTGCTCGGGATGGTCGCGCTCGCGGTACCGACGCCGATCGTCGCGCACGCCGCCGGCTACGAGGGCCTGATCGATATCACGCCGGCGAACGCGGCAGCGGAGTCGATCGGCGGACTCGACCCCCGGCTGCCCACTGATTCCGTAGCCCTCGGCGCCGCGCTGGCGGCCGCCCGCTCCGACGGTGTCGCTCCGACGCGGTATTCCGCTCTTCTGCAACAGTATTGGCTCGCTCGTGGATCGGAGGCGTCCGGCATCGACCTGGCCGCGTGGGATCCGAACGCGGGGCTGATCGCCAACGCTGCGGTGGTCGACCGGGTCTACGAGAACTACGGCCGCTACCAACTCCAACGCACCGAGCTCTACTGGTCCGGGATGGCCGGGCTGGCGGGAGGTTCGTTCGCCGCCGGCTTCTGGGACCTCGACCTCGGCCGGACCGTGCTCGGAGTCGACGCCGTCCACACGCTCGGCAACGCTGTCGCGTCCACGGTCCGTGGGTTGCCCGGCGAGGCGATGACGCTCCTGCCCGCGGACCCGAGAACGCTCGCCGCCGTCGGCCCGGCGATGACCGCCGACGACCTGGACTGGTACCAGAAGCGCCTGCTGATGATGCAGAAGCACATCTACTTCGACATGGTGCCCATGCACGAGGCGTATGTGACCGAAGGCAGGGCGGCTGTCGAGGAGATGGCCGCCGCCGGACTGCTCGACGAGAATGCCGAGATCGCCTGGAACGGCATCTTCGCCGGCACCCCGTCCGGATACGCGGACGCCCTGTTCCGGATGGCGTCGCGTGAACAGAATCAGATCATCGCCGATCAGTGGGACGTCACCGCGGCAGCCCGCGACGGCGTCGGCCGCGCGCTCACCTACGCCACCACCCTCGCGGCGCAACCCTCGGTCCCCGGCTCACGCGCACCGGGAAAGGTCGCGCCGATGTCGGTCAACGGCGACGTCAACGGCTCGGCCTACCGTTTCCGCACGCCCCTGCCCGGCTTCAACTGGGCCGATCGCGAACCGCGCTGGCAGTACATCGTCAGTGACATCGCCTCGTCCTACCAGCGGCTCGCCGAGGGCCGTCCGGGAGAGTTGCGGGCTCTGCTCGCCATCCCGTTCCGCGACTTCGTCGAGAGCCAGCGGGTGCTGCGGCGGGTGCCCGACCTCGCCCGCGACTTGAGCACCGGCTGGGAGTTGTCCCCGGCGCATCCGTAGCGGTAGCCGTGTCCGGGGCACGAGGCAGGGTTTCCAATGGATGGATGTGACGTTGTGCACGCGCAGGCGTGATTGGCACGTTGTGTCACACCACGCCAGGCCCGATCGCAGGAGAGTCGATGAACGTATCCGCCGTCACGCACGACAGCCCGACGACCGCGACACCCACCGAGGTCGCGAAGACGCCGAAGAAGGCGGCGCTCGCGTCGTTCCTCGGAAGTGCGCTCGAGTACTACGACTTCTTCATCTACGGATCCGCCGCCGCCCTCGTCTTCGGGCACACGTTCTTCCCGGCCGGCAACGACGCGATCGGCACGGTCGCCGCGCTCGCAACGTTCGGAGTCGGCTACGTGGCCCGGCCCGTCGGCGGAATCGTGCTGGGTCACTTCGGAGACAAGCTGGGCCGCAAGAAGATTCTGCTGCTGACGCTGCTCATCATGGGTCTGTCCAGTTTGGCGATCGGGTTCCTGCCCACGTACGAGCAGATCGGCATCGCCGCCCCGATTCTCCTCGTGCTGTGCCGCCTCGCGCAGGGATTCTCCGCGGGCGGTGAGGCCGCCGGAGCCAGCACTCTCACGCTCGAGCACTCACCGGAGGGGCGGCGGGCGTTCTTCACCAGCTTCACCATGACGGGATATGCCGCGGGGATGGTCCTCGCGACCCTCGTGTTCATCCCCGTCGCCGCGCTGCCGAAAGACCAACTCGACAGCTGGGGTTGGCGAATCCCGTTCTGGTGCAGCGCCGTGATGCTCGTGGTCGCCTACTTCGTGCGCACCAAGCTCGACGAGACCCCGGTGTTCGAGAAGTCGCGTGAGCATGCGGAAGTGCAGAAGCTGCCCGTCGTCACCGTCGTGACCACCCAGTGGCGGGACGTGCTGCGGATCGCGCTGTGCTCGCTGTTCGCGGTCGGGCAGACGGTGTTCACGGTCTTCGGGCTCGCCTACGCCACCGGACCCGACGTCGGCATCGACCGCACCACGATGCTGTGGGCGTCGTCGGTGTCGATCGCGGGCTCCATCGTCGCGATCCCGCTGCTCGCCAAGCTGTCGGACCGCGTCGGACGCCGCCCCGTCTGGATCACCGGTGCCCTCGGGTGCGCCGTGACGATCTTCGGGTACTTCTGGGCCATCTCGGTCGGCTCCATTCCGCTGATCTTCGTCGCCGCACTGCTCACGATGACGCTGTTCTACTCGATGGTGAACGGCCTGTGGCCCAGCTTCTTCACCGAGATGTTCGCGGCGCCCGTGCGCTACTCCGGTTTCGCGGTCGGTACGCAGATCGGCTTCCTCATCGCCGGCTTCGCCCCGGCGATCGGCTGGGCACTACTGGGCATCGGGGTGAACGCGTGGGTCCCCGTCGCGGTGTTCACTGCCCTCTGCATGCTGGTCTCGTCCGTCGCCGCCTTCACCGCCCGCGAGACGTACCGGGTGCCGCTGGCCGAACTCGGGCGTCCGTCGACCCCGCAGGAGTAGCCGGAGGACAATAGGGCGATGTCACGGACACCGACAGGCGAATCGGTCACTGCCCGCGTCGTGAGGGTCTTGTCCTCCTTCGACGCGGACACACCGTCCCTGTCGGTGTCCGACATCGCGCGTCGGTCCGACCTCCCCGTAGCGACGGCGCACCGCATCGTGGGGGAACTCGTGAAGTACCGACTCCTCGAACGCAATGACACCCGCATCAGCATCGGCGTGCGGATGTGGGAACTGGGGTCCCGCGGCTCGCATACCCTGAGCCTGCGCGAAGCCGCGATGCCGTTCATGGAAGACGTGAACGCGGCGATCAAGCAACACACCCAGCTGGGCATCCTCGACGGCAACGAGGTGCTGTTCGTCGAACGGCTCTCCACGCGCGGGTCCGTCGTCAACGTCACCAAGATCGCCGGGCGTCTGCCGGTGCATGCCTGCTCGTCCGGTCTGGTTCTGATGGCGAACGCCTCCCGCGACGTGCAGGACGAACTGCTGTCGCAGCCGCTCGAACGCTACACCGACGCCACGGTCACCGATCCCGAGCAGATGCGACGTCTTCTCGCCGAGGTCCGGCACCAGCACTTCGCGGTGGCTGCAGGTCTCATCACACCCGGAGCGACGGGAGTCGCTGTGCCCGTGCGGGACACCGACGGCGGGAGGGTGATCGCCGCCCTGTCCGTCGTCATACCGCACGATCAGGCCAACCCGCAGTCGGTGGTCGCGGCGCTGACGACGGCGTCGCGCGGCATCACCCGGGCGATGACGCGCGGATCGCGGCACTGACAGAAACCCTTTCCATCCATTGGAGTCGCACTGTGACTCGGGTCTCGGGTCGGTCAGAGTGGTTGTCACGAACACACTGCCACCGATCACGCATCGCGATCCGAAAGTCACTGCACACCAGCGCTTTCGCCGATTCCTGATCGAGTGCCGACTCTCCAGGGAAGGTCCAAGCATGAGCTCGAAAACTGTTAAATGCGACCTGTTGGTCATCGGATCCGGGGCCGCAGGCATGGCCGCAGCACTCAAGGCGGCGAGCGAAGGGCACAGCGTCATCGTCGCAGAGAAGTCGCAGTGGCTCGGCGGCACCACCGCGATCTCGGGCGGCTGGGCATGGGTGCCGGGCAACAAGCAGGGCGTCGCGCAGGGTGACACCCGTCGGGAGATCGAAACCTACATCCGCGCACTCGCCAAGGACTGCTACAAGGCCGAGATGGTCGACACGTTCCTCGACGAGGTGCCCGAGGCCATCGACTGGCTCGAGCGTGACACCGACGTCGAATTCGTCTATCCGGAAATGGCTCCCGACTACCAGATGGACGCGCCGGGCGCGAAGCCATCGGGACGCGCGATCTCGGGCAAGGTGGTCGACGCGCGCACCCTCGGTGAGAATCGGTTGCGGTTGCGCCCCTACCTCGACACCTACACCGTCTTCGGTTACATGCCCGAGGTCGGACCCGACATCGCCCAGTTCCTCCACGCCAATCAGTCGTGGAAATCGTTTGCCTACGTGTCGAAGAAGCTCCTCGAGACGTGGGTCGAGACGGTGCTCTGCCGCCGATCGTTCGACCGGACCAACGGCAATTCGCTGATGGTGCGGATGGTATCGTCCGCCGCGAAGCTCGGCATCCGGATGTGGACCGAGACGCCCGTGACGAAGATTCTGCAGTCGGAGAACGGCGTCGTCACCGGGGCGGTACTCGGGGGAGTGCACGCGGGAACCGTGGAGGCGCGACTCGGCGTCGTCATCGCGGCCGGCGGTTACTCCTCGGATCCGGCGCTGCGAGCCGAGTACTGGGGTCATGACCCGCACGGCGACAACCACTTCACTCCCACGGTCGGACACGACGGCGACAACGTGCGCCTGGCCGCGCCGCTCGGCGGGCACGTCGACACCGACGTCCACGAGCCCGCCGCGTGGGCTCCCGTGACGGTGTTCACAGGCTTGCGCGGGCAACAGCGGATCTTCCCGCACCTGCGGGCATTCGGGCTCCCCGGGCTGATCGCCGTGAACCGCAAGGGCGAACGTTTTGCCAACGAGTCGAGCTCCTACCACGACTTCGGCATGGCGATGATTCAGGAGAACGCCGGCCAGGACGAGACGTTCGGCTACATCATCGCCGACGCGAAAGCCATGAAGAAGTACGGCATCGGCTACGCGAAGCCCTGGCCGATCCCGCAGGGCTATTTCAAGAAGACCGGTTTCCTCCACAAGGCCGACACGGTCGAGGAACTCGCCCGCGAGATCGGTGTCGACATCGCCGGGCTGAAGAAGACCCTGACCGAGTTCAACACGGGAGCCGCGAAGGGAGAGGACCCGAAGTTCAATCGCGGATCCAACTGGTTCCACCACTTCAAGGGCGACATGGAACACCAGCCCAACCCGAACCTCGAGCCGCTCGACAAGGGACCGTACTACGCCGCGAAGATCGAGATGGGTGACCTCGGAGCCTATTCCGGCCTGGCCGTCGACCGGCACAGCCAGGTCCTCGACGACGACAACCAGCCGATCCCCGGCCTGTTCGCCGCCGGCTCCGCGGCCGTCAGCATCTTCGGTGGCGGCTACCCCGGTTACGGCGCCAACATCGGGCCCGCCCTCGTCTTCGGATACACGATCGGCAGGGACGCCGAGATCCTCGCGTCGCTGCGCACCGAATCCGTCGAGCCGACCGTCCTGGAAGAGGTCTGACGTGCCGTTCTTCCTCGTCCGCTACGTATACACCGGCGACACGGCCGGCCGGGACGAGCACCGTCCCGAACACAAGAGCCACCTGCAGGCTGCCGCCGATCGCGGGCTGATCCTCGGGTCCGGACCGTTCGCGGCAGGAGAAGACTCCGGCGCGGCGATGATCTACGAGGCCGCGGGCAAGCAGGTCGTCGTCGACGTCGTCGAGGGCGACCCGTTCCGCACGCACGGATTCGTCGCGTCGTACGACATCACCGAGTGGATTCCGATGATCGGCCCGTGGGCCGTCGCAGCAGCGGGAGGTCGGTCATGACGGGTCGAGTGGCAGGGAAGGTCGCCGTCGTCACGGGGGCGAACGGTGATCTGGGTGGCGCGACCGCGCGGATGCTCGCACGAGAGGGGGCGTTTGTTGCGGCCCTCGACCTCAAAGTGCCGGATGCGCCGTGGGATTCGGCGACGATCACGTCGTTCGCGGTCGACGTCACCGACGAGGCCAGCGTCGCCGAGGCCGTTGCTGCAGTGGTGGATACCGTGGGTGTTCCCGACGTCCTGGTCAACTGCGCCGGCATCATCGGCAGGCCCGCGCCGTCGCACGAGGCGTCGGTCGCCGAGTTCGACCAGATCTTCGACGTCAACGTCAAGGGTGTCTGGTTGACCACCAAGTACGTCGTGCCCCACATGATCGGTCGGAAGAAGGGCAGCATCGTGAACTTCTCGTCGATCCACGGGTTGACGGGAGGCTCCAACGTCCCGCTGTACCACGCGTCGAAAGGTGCTGTGCGACTGCTCAGCAAGGCGGACGCCGTCACCTACGGGCCGCACGGAATTCGCGTCAACTCGATCCACCCCGGGTCCATGCGGACGGCGATGAGTCAGCGGTCGGCCGTGGGCAGCGCGATCGGCCCAGAGGAGTACTACCGCCAGCTCGTCTCGGGCAACCCCCTCCCGCGGCAGGGGGAACCCGACGAGATCGCGTACGGGGTGCTCTACCTCGCCTCGGACGAGTCCGGCTTCACCACCGGCACTGAACTCGTCGTCGACGGTGGGTACACGGCGCACTGATCTTTCGTGTCGCCCAATGTCGCATTGGTTCAGTCCGACTGCACCGGTGTGACATTGGGCGAGGCCGTCAGCCGAAGTGCCGCACCAGACGGTGATGCCGGTGCGCGAAGAACGCGCCCAGGACGCGGGCGAGCACCGGCGTCAGCGGCACCAGCGGCAGCCTCGGCTCGAACGTGATCCGGTCGTGGACGCCGGTGCTCCCGTCGTCGAAGGGCCGCAGCGTGCGTTCGTGCTCCCACCGGCGCATGCTGAGCATTGTCGACTTCTCGTGGAACCGCCGACACGGTTCGAGTTCGGCGATGGTCAGATCGTCGTATTCGAACGGGACGAGCCCGAACAGCCGCAGCCACGCTCGCCCGAGCGGTTCGCCGATCGGGACCGAGTCGATGGTGATCGACTCCCGGCCCCGCGGGATGCTCATCGTCATCCACGGACGCATTTCGTCGTTGATCCCCTCCGGGTCGACGACCCTCGCCCACACCTGCCCGATCGGTGCGCCGACGACGGAGCTGCGTTCGATGATCACCGTTCCATCTTCGTTCGATCACCTGAGGGCGCGCAACGGCTTCCTTTCCGTCTGCCGTCATCCGGACGACGCTAGGGGAACGAGGATTGTCAGCTGGGAAACTTCTTCGTTCAGCGCCGTGTTGTTCGCCTCCGGGAATGATCTGCGATCGCGTGGGTGGAGTCGACGAAAGAACATCGACACGTGATCACCGTTCGGCGCCTCGTGTGCCGATCGACGTCGGGTCGGGAAGCTAGCGTAGCTGCGGGCGAGCCGTGCCGCGGCGGGACGGCCTATGACCCCATCCTCGTCTACGTGTAGCGGCCCCAGGCGCGTTCGACTCTGTGCGATCGTAAGTAGTGCCCCCACGCGCTTGCTTCGCCCATGGTGGTGTCGACATCGTCGACGCACCGAGGAGCAGGGCACGTGAGCAGTTCAACGATCGAGGCCGTGACCGACCGCGAACTGGAAGATCGGTTCCATCCGATCTTCGACCGGATCGCCGAGGGCGCGCTGGGCCGGGAACGGGATCGCCGGCTGCCTTTCGACGAGGTGGGTCTGCTTCGCGACGCCCGGTTCGGTGCCCTGCGCGTCCCGGTCGAGTTCGGTGGGTTCGGCGCGTCGGTCCGACAGCTGTTCGGTCTGCTGATCGATCTGGCCGCCGCGGAATCCAATCTGCCCCAGGCGCTTCGGGTGCACTGGAGCTTCGTCGAGGACCAGCGTCTCGCCGCCCCGACGGTCAACCGCGAGCGGTGGCTGCGCGCGGCGGCGGAGGGGACACTGATCGGCAACGCCATCACCGAACCCGGGGTGGGAGCCGCCGACCGGTACCAGACGACGCTGCGCCGCGGCGACGACGGCACCTGGGTTCTGGACGGCGTGAAGTACTACAGGACGGGCAGTCTCTACGCCGATCACATCCTCGTCGCGGCCGACCGCGACGGCGAGCGGGTGTCGGTGCTGGTGGACGCCGACGCTCCGGGCGTAGCCCAGACCGACGACTGGGACGGTTTCGGACAGCGGCTCACTGCAAGCGGCACGACCACGTTCTCGGGTGTCGTGGTGCCCGAGGACCGGATCCTCGGGCCCGGATACGGCGCGCCCGGCCGCACCTATGCGACGTCCTACCTGCAACTCGTGCAATTGGCCGTCCTCGCCGGGATCGCCCGCCGTGCGGAAACGGACACGGCGGAATGGGTTCGTGCCCGTACCCGCACGTTCACCCACGCCGCCGCCGACCTGCCCCGGCACGACCCGCTCGTGCAGCAGGTGATCGGCAAGCTGTCCGCCGCCGCATACGGCGCCCGCGCGACCGTGCTCGCCGTCGCCGACGAACTCGACCGCCTGCTCGACGCCGGTGGTGAGGACCCTGAACTTCTGGACCGTGCCGAGGCCGCCGCGGCCCGCGCACAGTCCGTGGTGATCGGCCTCGTCCTCGACGCGACCGCGCAGGTGTTCGAGGTGGGGGGCGCGTCGATCACCTCGTCGGAACTCGGCCTCGACCGGCACTGGCGCAACGCACGCACGATTTCGGCCCACAACCCTCTGATCTACAAGCAGCAGTCGGTGGGGGCGTACGTTCTGAACGGTGATCCGCTGCCGTACGCCTGGAGCGCCGGGCAGCGGCAGAGCGTGCGCGACGCGGACGCGCCGGCATGACCCGGCAGATCCGCTTCAACGCCTTCGACATGAATTGCGTCGCCCACCAGTCGCCGGGGCTGTGGCGGCACCCGGACGACCAGTCGCACCGCTAACCGACCTCGGCTACTGGACCGACCTCGCCCGGCTCCTCGAACGCGGGCTGTTCGACGGACTGTTCATCGCCGACGTGCTCGGCACCTACGACGTCTACGGCGGAACCGACGAGGCCGCGCTGCGGCAGGGCGCCCAGATCCCGGTCGCGGACCCGTTGCTGCTCGTCTCGGCCATGGCAGCGGTCACCGAACACCTCGGGTTCGGCATCACCACGGGGACGGGATTCGAGCACCCGTATCCGTTCGCGCGCCGACTCTCCACCCTCGACCACCTCACCGGGGGACGGATCGGGTGGAACGTCGTGACGGGGTACCTGCCGTCCGCGGCCCGGAACTTCGGTGACGCCGACCAACTCGACCACGACACCCGGTACGACCACGCCGACGAGTACCTCGAGGTGCTCTACAAGCTGTGGGAAGGTTCGTGGGAGGACGACGCCGTCGTCCGCGACACCGAGCGCGGCGTGTACGTCGATCCGGAGAAGGTGCACCACATCGGCCACCGCGGAACGCATTTCACGGTCCCGGGCATCCACCTGTCGGAACCGTCGCCGCAGCGGTCGCCGGTGATCTACCAGGCGGGGGCGTCGCCGCGCGGTGTCCGGTTCGCCGCCGAGAACGCCGAGGCGATCTTCGTGGGGCCGCCGTCGAAGCGGGTGCTGAAGGACACCGTCGCACGGATCCGCCAGGCCCTCGTCGACGCCGGCCGCGACCCCTATTCGGCGCGGATCTACGCGCTGTCCACCGTCATCACGGGCAGCACCGACGAGGCCGCGGCCGCGAAGCAGGAGGAGTACCGGCGATACGCGGACCTCGAGGGCGCACTGGTCTTCACGTCCGGCTGGATGGGGATCGACCTGTCGCGGTACGACCTCGACGACCCGATCGGAAACGTCGAGAGCAACGCCATCCAGTCGGCCGTCGCCGCATTCCAGGAGGCCGCGGACGACGGTCGCGAGTGGACCGTGCGCGATATCGCGGAGTGGGCGAGCATCGGCGGTCTCGGGCCGCGGTTCGTCGGCTCCGGCGAGACCGTCGCAACGCAGTTGCAGGAGTGGGTGGCCGACACCGACGTCGACGGGTTCAACCTGGCGTACGCGATCACGCCGGGTTCGTTCGAGGACGTCGTCACCCACGTCGTGCCGGCGCTGCAGGCCCGGGGTGCCTACCCGACGGGCTACACCGACGGGACCCTGCGCCACAAGCTGTTCGACAAGGGCGACCGGCTTCCCGCCGACCACCGGGGCGCGCGGTACCGCCTCGGCGGCGACCTCTCGACGCGGACCGACCGCTACCGCGCGTACACGAACACCTGAACGACCACCACAACCACCGGGAGGACCCATGAGTACACCCCGCACCGCCGCCGTCGTCGGAGCCGGACTGGCCGGCACCACTGCCGCGCTCGGCCTCGTCGACGCCGGTTTCGCCGTCACCCTCTACAGTGACCGCGACCGCGACGCCTTGCGCAACGACGTCCCGGCCACCGGCACCGCCGTCTACTTCGGCAAATCCCGCGAGGCCGACGCCCGCATCATCGAGGACCTCTACGCCGACGGTCCGCACTCGACCGGGATGAGCACCCGTCTGCACACAGGGGAGGGTGACACCCGCGCCGATGTCCTCGAATTCGACCCCGACTTCCGGTACGTCGCGCAGGGTGTCGACGTGCGACTGCGGGCCGATGACCGACTTGGCCGGTTCCTCGACCGCGGCGGCCGCTTCGAGGTCCGGGCCGTCAACCTCGACGACCTCGACGCGATCGCCGCCGACCACGACCTGACGCTCGTGGCGACCGGAAAGGGCGGGCTGTCCACGCTGTTCCCGGTGGACACCGAACGGACCGTGTACAGCGAACCGCAGCGCCGACTGCTGCTGGTGACGTTGCAGGGCCTGGGACACGGCCCGGACACCTTCGGCTACCGGTCCGCGGCGGGCGGCGCGCACAATCTCTTCAACCTGCACACCGATTTCGGTGAGGCCTGGCTCGGCCCGTACCTGCACAAGGATGCCGGCGCCACATGGAGTTTCCTGGGCTTCGCGAAACCGGGCAGCCCGTGGGAGGAGCGGTTCGCCGCGGTCACCGACGTGCAGTCCGCGCGGCAGACCGTCGTCGACTTCTACCGCGACTACTTCCCGCACGACGCCCCCGAGATCGAGCGGTTGCAGGTGATCGAGTCCGACCCGCACTCGTGGCTGAGTGGGGCGGTCACCCCGACGGTGCGGCGCGCGGTCGGGACGACCAGGAGCGGCCACGTGGTCGCGGCGATCGGCGACACCGCGATCGCGTTCGATCCCCTCGCCGGACAGGGAGCCCAGAACACCGCCGTGCAGGTGGCCGCGCTCGTCGAGGCGGCACGCGGGCACGACGGCGAGTTCACCGCCGACTGGTTGTCCGAGCAGTTCGAGAAGCACTGGAACACACGGGGCCACGCGGCCGCCGAGGTCACCCGGCTGTTCCTCGGCGACCCGAAGTACGCGGTCCACGCCGAATTGCTGTTCCCGGCGGCGACCGTGAGCGAACCCGTTGCCGCGGCCCTGTTCGGGTTCCTCTCCGAACCCGACACGCTGATCGGTATCGACACCCGGGAGGACGTTCTCGCGTTCATCGCCGCCGCGGCCGGGGAACCTGCCGAGGACGTGCTGGCACGGTTCGCGCCGAGCGCTGGGTTCACCGCGTCACCTGCGGCGGCCCGAGCCTAGGCAACTCCTCGCTGTTCCCACACGATGACCCGGCGCCGGTGGTGGTGGTCGTATCGGCATCGACTCCTCACCCGGCGCCTGTGGGGCCCGTTCCGGGGCGGTCCTGCTGTTCGCGACGGCGTCGGGCGCGAAAGTTCGCCACGTTGACGCGGTTTCCGCACACCTGGGGCATGCAGAACCGGCGCCGGCCCGCCCGGCTGGTGTCGACGAAAATTCCGTTGCACGAAGGGGATTCGCACGACCGGAACCGGTTCGGTCCTAGCGAAGCCACGGTTCCGAGCAGGCCCGTTCCGATGACGACGGCCAGGTCGTCGGCGAGGGCCGACTCGGGTGCGGTCTCGAGGTGCCACGTCCATGTGCCGTCGTGGCGCCCGAGGAAGGGGGCGGTGCGGGCCACGCGCAGGAGTTGGTTGGCCCCGTCGACGATCGCCTCTTCGTTCGGCGCGGCCACGATGTCGCGCACGCGTGTTCGCAACGCACGAACCTCGTCCAGATCGGCGCCGGTCGCCGGCCGGTCGCCGGGGACGATGCCGTGCTCGGTGAGGAAAGCATGCAGCGACTCGCCGTCGGTGAGGGCGTCACCGGTCGCGACGAGCACCTCCGGGGCGGTGAGGACGAGCGCCGTCGCCACCGATGCCCCGAAAGTGTAATCGGTGAAAGTCAGTTGCATCGCTTACGTCCTCCGTCTAGCGTAATGGTTACCAAGCCAGTTTAACCATTACGTCTCGGGAGGATGATCATGACTCGACAGCAGATCGCCAACACGGTCGACACCGACCGGTGGCGCCTGCCCGACCGGCTCACGGTGGACGGCGCCACCGTCGCGGCCGGAGTCTTCGGCGACGGCCCGCCCGTCGTTCTCGTGCACGGCACGCCCTCGTCGTCGTATCTGTGGCGCGCGGTGATTCCCCGCCTCGCCGAGCAGAACACGGTATACGTCTGGGACCTTCCGGGCTACGGTGACTCGCCACCGGTTCCCGGCGAGCCGGTGGCGATCCGCACGCACGCGCGCGTGCTCGCCCGGCTGGTCGAGCATTGGGGACTCGAGCGGCCTGTGCTGGTCGGCCACGACATCGGTGCGGCAACGGTGCTCCGGGCACACCTCGTCGAGGGAGTCCCGGTCCGGCGCATCGCCCTCCTCGACGCGGCGGTGCTCTCACCGTGGGTGACGCCGGTGGCGCAGCACATGCAACGCCACCTCGACGTGTACCGCACGATGCCGACGCACATCTTCCAGCGGATCACCGAGGCCCACCTCGACACCGCGACCCGTCGTCGGCTGCCGGCGTCCGTCGCGGAGGCCTACCTCGGTCCTTTCGCGGGCGCGAGCGGGCAGCAGCGTTACCTCGACCAGGTCCAATATTTCGACGAACGCGACACCGCCGACGTCGTCGAGAAACTCGGCACCGTGAAGGTGCCGGTGCAGATCGTGTGGGGTGCGGACGACGAATGGCTGGACCGGTCGTTCGCCGACGATCTCGCGCGCCGCATCCCCGGGGCGCGAGCGACGCTCGTGCCCGGTGCCGGGCACTTCCTCACCGAGGACGAGCCCGCCCTCGTGGCGCAGGCTCTCGCCGACTTCCTCGCGCAGTGAACGCCGGTGTCACGGTCGGTCGGGCGTGTGCAGTGGGTCGGCGATCGTGATCTCCGCCGTCGGCGTCAGGACGTTTCGGTGGTAGTCGGAGATCGAATCGACGAGTGCCGACACTGCGGGCGCGGCGAAGTGTTCGGGATCCCAGCCCGCATAGAGGGTGACGGCGAGGATGCCTTCGGGGATCTGAATCGGCACGCGGATGAGGTTGAAGAGGGGTTGATCGGTCAGTACAGCAACCCCCTGGCCCGATGCGGCGAGTGCTCTGGCCACAGATGTCACTGACACAACCCGGGGGTCGACGTAGGCGAGGCCTTGGCCGGCGGTGGCGGTGTCGAATGCGAGTCGGGCAGCGTTGTTGCGGTGCATCAGGATGAGCGATTCTCGAACGAGGTCGGCTAAGGCGACTTGGGTCTGTCCGGCCAGGGGATGTTCCGGTG
The DNA here is from genome assembly GCF_011603105.1 of Rhodococcus sp. A14. Lineage (NCBI taxonomy): Bacteria > Bacillati > Actinomycetota > Actinomycetes > Mycobacteriales > Nocardiaceae > Rhodococcus > Rhodococcus sp. A14. The sequence goes on from NZ_JAAOQS010000019.1 coordinate 66,481, forward strand.
ATGCCAGCGCGCACACCGGGGCGCGGCCGATGACTCGGGTCTCCATCGACCCGGGTGGAGGGAACGTCGAGATGCCGATGTCGGCATCTCCGCGCTGGACCACGTCGTACACGGTGCGGGTGTCCCGCTCGATGATGTCGTTCAGTCCTGACCTCAGGTATCGACGTCGCGGTACGCGAGCCATTAGCTGTCTTGCCCCAGAGGGCGGTCATTCGGCATTCGCTGCAAGTCGGCGGGAATTCCAGAACCGTAGGACTAGCGAACGTACGTACGCCTAACGTAGTGTTGAAGACCACAGCAACACTTGTACGGCTCTTGTACGGCTAAGGAGAACGATGTTTACTCTCGTCGACGCTATTCGTCGCAACGAGCGGCTGGTGCCCCAACGCGAAGCGATCTTCGACGGTACGCGCCGGCTCACCCATGGAGAACTCGCAGACCGGGCGTGGCGGATTGCCGCCGGCCTTCGGGCGCAGGGTGTCAAACCCGGTGACACCGTCGGCGTGCTGGCGGGCAACACCGCCTTCGGCATCGAAACCTTCCTGGGAATCGTCGCCGCCGGCGCCGCCTTTGTCCCATACAACTGGCGATGGGCAACCGAGGAGCTGGCCCACGGCATCAACGAGACCGGCGCCCGTGTCGTACTCGTCGGCGATGGCTTCGACGCCGCCATCGCGGAGGTCCTGGCCGGTGATGACCTCGAAGCGCCGGTCGCCGTGGTGCACGAGGGGGACGAATTCGATCACCTGCTGCGATCGGAACCGATCAAGGATGTGCCGGTTCAAGCATCGGATGCTGCCTGCATCCTGTTCACCGGCGGCACCACCGGCTTCTCCAAGGGGGTCGTGCTCTCGCACTCGGCGATCCTGACCAACGCAGTCAACGAAATCGCCGACTGCCGGATCGGTGGCCGCCCGAACGATCGCGGCCTGGTCGTCACCCCGCTCTTCCACTCCGCCGCACTGCTGTGCTGGTTCCTGCCCCATTACGTCACGGGGAACAGCTCGGTCCTCGTCCACAAATTCGTGGAAGAGGAGATCGCGGACCTCGTCGCCCGCGAGTCGATCACCAACATGTTCCTCGTGCCCAACATGATCCGGCGCATGCTCAAGTCGAGCACGTTCGACACCGATGGGTTCCGCAACAATTTCAAGGCTCTCCACACCGGTGCCGGGTTGCTGCGCATGCCGGACAAGCTGGCAGTGTCGGCACTGATCCCGGACGTCGACCTGTTCTTCCGCTACGGCCTCACCGAAGCCGGGCCGATGGTCACCCGTTTGCTCCCGCAGGACATGCTCCGGCCGGAGATCGACGGCTCGATCGGCACCGAATACCTCCTCACCGAGGTCGAGTTGCGTGATCTCTACGACGGTGCCCCGACCGCGGTGGGAGAGATCGGAGAGATCTGCGTCCGCGGCCCCAATCTGATGACCGGATACTTCGGTCGACCGGAGGCCACCAAGGAGGTGCTCGACAACGGGTGGCTGCGTACCGGTGACCTGGCGGTTCGCGACGAAAATGGCTACCTGTACTTCCGCGACCGGGCCAAGGACATGATCAAGACAGGTGGCGAGAACGTGTACAGCTCGGAGATCGAGCAGTTGCTCCACACGCACCCGGCTGTCATGGAAGCCGCCGTCCTCGGCGTGCCGAGTGAGGAGTGGGACGAGGAAGTGCGAGCGGTGATCGCCGTTCGGCCGGGTCAGACCGTCACGGAGACGGAGATCGCCACGTTCCTGCGCAAGCACTTGGCTGGATACAAGGTCCCGAAGATGATCGCGCTCGTGGGCCCGAACGCCCTGCCGATGAATCCCAGCGGCAAGATTGTCAAAACCAACATCCGGGCGACGATGGGCTGGTGACAACCGTGCCGACAATCAGCGAGAATACGATCGACTAACGTACGATTGTTCCTGAGACCGCTTGCCGGCCCCTTCGGGGACCGTCCAATTTACCTCGGAGGGGGCACAGTGACGCGAGCAACCCGGGTGACGCGCGGCGGCGCGCGCACCAACGTCGCTATACGGGAGGCCGCGGCCAGCCTGTTCTACGAGCACGGCTACGAGGCCACGTCGCTGCGCACCGTTGCGAGCGAGGTCGGCATCCAGGTCGGCAGCCTCTACAACCACATCAGCGGCAAAGAAGAATTGCTGACCGACATCATGGTGTCGGTCATGGACGAACTCCTCGAAGCCGTGAACAAAGCGCTCGTCAGCGTCGATGGGAGTGCGCTGGACCGGTTCAAGGCGGCGGTCGACTGCCACATCCGCTATCACGCGGAGCATGCGCGGGAGACGTTCATCGGCAATACCGAGCTCCGGGCACTGAGCGACGGAGACTTGGAGTTGGTCCTCGCCAAGCGTGCCGAGTACGAGCGCCTGCTGCAGAAACTCATCAAGGATGTGGCCAAGGAAACCGGCGCGGACATCCTCGATGCCAAATTGCAGACGTACTCGATACTGGCTCAGGGTGCGCACGTCTCGTCCTGGTACAAGCCTGGCGGCCCGAAGTCGCTCGACAAGGTCGTCAACACCTACATCAAGATGGCGCTGCGCCAGCTCGGCGTCGAGAACGCCGCCTGACCCGACCGTATATCCGTTCAGCCCGCGCCCGGGGCGCCAGCCCGGGGTGCGGGCTGACAACTTTGGTGACACACCCAACGAATGCCCCGGAGCGGTGGGTGGCGAGGATATCGCTGGATGCACGGCAGCGCGGTGCGTGGTTGCGGGCGTCCCCGATCGATGGCTACGGCCGCGCACGCACGTGGGATCGCTGCGCTGTTCGTCCCGTTGTCTCGGTAATGTTTTCGCGGAGAATGCTTCCCGGACTCTGTTGATCTTTTTGTGGTGCCCGTCTGCCGCAATGGTGCATGCAGCGGGCCCTCGTCTCACCCGGCACGCATGGTTGACATTTGCTGTCGCTCACATCACACTCTAATTAAACAAACGCACGTACGTTTGTTGGTTGCTCCGCCGACATCGGCAGGGTCGTACATCGAGAGATTGGAAACTCAATGAGCCGCTTGGAGGGCAAGGTCGCCCTGATTACCGGGGCCGCACGCGGCCAGGGCCGTTCACACGCACTGGGGCTGGCCAAAGAGGGCGCTGACATCATCGCCATCGACATCGCCGACCAGATCGGCAGTGTGCCGTACCCGATGGCGTCGCTCGACGACCTGAAGGAAACGGCGCGACTGGTCGAGGAGCTGGGCCGCCGCGTCGTCATCGCGCAGGCCGACGTGCGCAACCTGAAGCAGATGGAGGCTGCGGTCGCCGACGGCCTCGCCGAGTTCGGCCGTATCGACATCGTCTGCGCCAACGCAGGCATCATCTCGGCCAACAAGGTCCTGGACCTGACCGAAGAGCAGTGGAACGACATGATCGACACCAACCTGACCGGTGTCTTCCACACCGTCAAGGCCGCGGTGCCGAACATGGTCGAGCGGGGCGAAGGTGGCTCGGTCATCTTTACCGGATCGACGTCGAGCTTGAATGGTTACCCGAACGTCGGCCACTACGTCACCGCCAAGCACGGCATCGTCGGACTGATGCACACCCTCGCGAACGAGCTGGGCCCCAAGGGGATCCGTGTCAATGCGGTCCATCCGACGAACGTCAACACCAAGCTCTTGCAGAACGAAACCTTCTACGGACTCTTCCGTCCGGACCTCGCGCACCCGACGCTCGAGGACTCCCGCGACGCGTTCGCCACGATGCACTCGCTCCCGAACATCCCGTGGGTCGAACCCATCGACATCACCAACGCTGTGCTCTTCCTGGCCTCGGACGAGTCGCGGTACATCACCGGAATCAACCTGCCCATCGACGCCGGCGCAAGTCAGAAGGTCGGCGGCTAGAAGCCGTCGGATTCCGTGGCCGATCCAAGTCTGGCCGCGGGACCATCCCCACTGCCCCTTCACCCGAGACGTTTCCGTCGCGGGTGAAGGGGCAGTGGTTTTGCGCTGCGTGTCTTCTCGCCTCTGCTCAGTGAGGGTGCCTCATACGTGCCCGATGGCCGGTGCAGGTGATTCGTCGGACTGTGTCGGGATCACGCACGTCCTCGACGTACACGGCGGGCGACCGCGCGTCCTCCCTGCTGGCCGACCTCTGTTCGAGAGACGTTCCTGCGGACTCGCCGGATTCGATGACTCTCGGTGCGTCGTAGTGGGTGGCCGTGACCGTTCTACCTCGTGACGTGCTCGGGTCCGGCGCGGTTCGAGGGTCCGGTGGCGCGACGCACTCCCCGGGCCGGGACGCGAGGCGGGTACGTCTGGTCTGGCGGGCGCGCTCGTTTTCGGACATGCCACCCCAGATGCCGTAAGCCTCGGTGGCGGTGAGGGCGTGGGTGCGGCATTCGGCGAGCACGGGGCAGTCCTGGCAGATCGGTTTGGCGGCGTGCTCACGCTGGGCGCGGACGTTGCCGCGTTCACCGTCGGGGGAGAAGAACCTCTCGGTGTCGGTGCCGAGACAGGAGGCGCGGTGCTGCCAGTCCCGGTCGATGTGGTGGTTCGAATGATCAGGCACTGCGGGGTAGGTCGCTTTCGGAGTCGAAGGTTGACTTGACCGACGGAAGGCACCCGGATCCCGGGCCCTCGTCGTGAGGGCCCGGGATCCGGGTGCTGAAAGTGAATGGCGAGGACGCGGCGTCAGAGCGCCATTCCACCATCCACCGGAAGAACGACGCCGGTCGTCCAGTCGTCCTCGAGCGCGAACCGTGCGATCCACCGGGCGGTGTCGACGGGATCGCCGACCCGGCGCAGTGGAATAGCCTCAGCCCGCTCGCGGAGTAGCGTCGACTCTTGCTCCGCACTCATCCCGGCGGTCCGGTAGATCTCGGTCGGCGTCGGTCCGGGAGCGACGGAATTGACCCGAACCCCCTCAGGCCCCAACTCGAGGGCCCAGCACCGGGTCAGGTGCGCGACCGCCGCTTTGGAAGCCGCGTAGTGAGCGTTACTGGCGGTCGGTTTGAGGGCAACCGAGCTGGCCACGTTCACGATGGACCCCCGGCTGCTCTTGAGCGCCGGGAGCAACGCCTGCGTGACCACCGTCGTCCCGAGTACGTTCACCTCGAACAGTGCACGCACCGACGCGGCACTGACGTCGGCCAGCGGACCGACCAAAAACGCGCCTGCGCAGTTGATCACGAAGTCAATGCGGCCCCAGTGCTTCAACGCCGCCGACGCTGCGGATGCGACCACCGCCGCATCGGTGACATCGACGGTACGGGCAGCGACCTCCTCACGCCCGGCAAGATCTGCCAGCGCCTCGTCGCTGCGATCCCACGCGTCGACGCGGGCGCCGTGGTCGACCAGCACTTCGAGGCAGGCCCGGCCGATCCCGGTGCCCGCACCGGTGACGACACCGGTGAGACGTTCCCGCCGCGGAGCGAGCACCGGCGCGCTCATACCGGGGTGACGCCATTTCGGCGGGCGGGCGCGGTGCGGTCCCGCTTCCGGTAGAGCGCCAGACGCTGGGTGAGCTCGTTGCGCAGCTCGTTCGCGGGCACGACCGCTTCGACGGCGTTCTCGTTGGCGATCTTGAACACGTCGATCCCGGCGGCGTACTCGGCCTGCTTCTCGGCGATGAACGCGGCCCGCTCCTCCGGATCCTCGATGGCCTGGATGCGGTTGTAGTGGATGCCGTTCACGGCGGCGTCCGGGCCCATCAGGGCGGGCTTGGCCGTCGGCAGCGCGATCAGGGCGTCCGGCTGCATCGGGGCACCGGACATCGCGAGGTACCCGCCGCCGTATGCCTTGCGCAGCAGCACCGTAATGCGGGGCACGCGGGCCTCGGAGACGGCGAAGATCATCTTCGCGCCGTGCCGGATGATGCCCTGGCGTTCGACCTCGGAGCCGATCATGTAGCCGGCGATGTCGACCAGGAACAGGATCGGAATGTTGTAGGCGTTGCAGATCCAGATGAACCGGGCGGCCTTGTCGGAAGAGTCGGGGAAGATCACCCCGCCCTTCACGGTGGGCTGGTTGGCGACGATGCCGACGCTTTGGCCGTTCAGGCGCGCGAATCCGGTGACCAGTTCCGGGGCGAACAAATCCTTGTACGGGAAGAAGCTGGCGTCGTCGACGAGGGAGTCGATCAGCTCGTGGATGTCGAAGATCTCGGATTCGACCTCGGGGACGATCTCCTTGATGGTCCGGGCACCGGACGGGTCGGCCGGAGCGGTGATCGGGGGCTCCTGCTGCCAGTTCGACGGCAGGAACGACAGCCACACACGCACGGCGGCAATGGCTTCCGCGTCGTCCTCGACGAGGACGTCGGACAGGCCCGAGACGGTCGAGTGCATCTCCGCCCCACCCATCTCTTCGAGGGTGACGTCCTCGCCGGTCACCATCTGAGCCAGGCGGGGGGAGCCGAGGTAGGCGGTGGCGTGACCGCGGACCATGATCGTCAGATCGCACAGCGCGGGCACGTAGGCCGAGCCGGCGGGGGAGGGCCCGAAGAGGGCGCAGACCTGGGGGACGCGGCCGGAGATCTGGACCTGGTTGTAGAAGATGTTGCCCCAGGCACGGCGGCCGACGAAGCTTTCGAACTGTTCGTCGATGCGGGCGCCCGCGGAGTCGAACAGGTACACGATCGGGGTGCCGGTGGAGTCGGCGAGTTCCTGGGCGCGGACGATCTTCTCGAAGGTGCGCTTGCCCCAGGTGCCGGCCTTGACGGTGTAGTCGTTGGCGATGACGACGACATCGCGGCCGTCGACCTTGCCGACCGCGGTGACGACGGCGTCGCCGGGCAGCCCTTCGTCGTAGCGGGCGAGCAGGCCGTCCTCGAAGGACCAGCTGTTGTCGAACAGGAGTTCCAACCGGTCGCGCACGAGCATCTTGCCGGCATCGATCTGCTTCTGGCGTTGCTTCTCCGAGCCACCGAGCCGAGCCTTGGCCAGCCGCGTCTCGAGCTCTTCATGCGGGCCTACCGGGGCCGCTGTGGTCTTCTCGTCGAGAGTGTCAGTCATGATCTTTCCAAACTGTTTCGGAGGTAGTGGATTACGAATCGTCGGTGGGGGCGCTACTTGTAGCTGAACAGCAGTGAGGCGCCACCGTCGATCACGGTGGTGGTGCCGTTGACCCCGCGTGAGGTGCGGCCCGCGAGGAAACCGATGACTGCGGCGACGTCGTCGGGGTCGAGGATGCGCCCGGTCGGTGTCTTGGCCGCCATCCGCTCTGCTGCGGGGCGGTCGAGCATGGGGGTGACCATTGCGCCGGGGGCGACGGCGTTCACGGTGACCGCCGTGCCCCAGAAGTCGAACATCAGGGAGCTGGTCAGGTTGATCAGTGCGGCCTTGGAGGCGGCGTAGGCGGGGTACTCGTAGCCGCGGGTGCCGGCGAAGGACGCGCAGTTGATCACTCGCCCGTACTCGGCGGCCTTCAGATCGTCCGCGAAGGCCTGGGTGAGCAGGAACGGGGCGGTGACGTTGACGTCCATGACCTGCCGCCAGGAGTCGGCGGTGGTGTCGGCGAGATGGGTGCGGCGCAGGATGCCGGCGATGTTGACCAGATGGGATACCTGGCCGAGGTCGACGTGCACCGCGTCGACCAACGAGCCGGCCGCCGATTCGGAGGTGATGTCCACGCCGTACGCGGCGCTGGTGACCCCGTTGTTGCCCAGTTCGGTGGCGGTGCGCTTGGCAGCGACTTCGTCGATGTCGACGCAGGCCACCGCCAGGCCGAGTTCGCCGAGCACCGTGGCGGTGACGGCTCCGAGTCCGCCTCCGGCGCCGGTGACGACCGCGACCGGCGGCCCTGCGGGTGTGGTCATCTCACTCACCTGCCGCCGCGACGGTGGCCAGGGATGCTCCGGCCGCCACGACCTGCCCGACCTCGACGTGCAACGACTCGACGACACCGTTAACGGCGGCGCGGATCGGGTTTTGCATCTTCATCGCCTCCAGCACCATCAGCACCTGCCCCGCCTCGACCTGGGCGCCGACCTCGACGTCGATCTGCGCGACCGTGCCCTGCATGGGGCTCTTGGCCTCACCGCTCGCGGCGGCGCCGCCGCCCCGCTTCTTCCGTGGTCCGCCGGTCGCGGCGCGGCGCGCCTGCGGCTCGGCGACGGGCGCGGCAGCGGCCGGGCCGGCGGGGGTGAAGAACGGGATGACGTAGCGGCGGTCACCGACCCACCCCTCGTTGCGGGGCAGCATCTCCTCGGTGTCCTCGGCATCGGTGTCGGACAGGTCCTCGACCGGCGGCAGCAGCGAGGCGAAGTCGATGTCGCGCTCGAGCCAGTTGGTGTGCATGGCGACGTTGCGGAAGTCCTTGTGCGCAATGACCTGTCGTGCGGCAGGGACGGTGGTGGGTACGCCGTCGATGATCAGCTCGTCGAGGGCGAGGGTCAGCCGGTCCAGGGCGCGGTCCCGGGTCGGCGCCCACACGATGAGCTTGCCGACCAGGCTGTCGTAGTACGGCTGGACCTCGTCGCCGGATTCGTAGCCCCCATCCCAGCGGACGCCGGCCCGTGTGGGTGCCTGCACGGTGGCGATCGGGCCGGGGCTGGGCATGAACAGGGCGCCGCGGGTGTCCTCGGCGTTGACGCGGACCTCGATCGCGTGCCCTCGCGGGGCGGCGCCGGACTCGGTGATCGACAGCGGTTCGCCGGCGGCGACGGCGAGTTGCTCGGCGACCAGATCCAGGCCCAGGGTCATTTCGGTGACCGGGTGCTCGACCTGGATGCGGGTGTTCATCTCCAGGAAGTAGAAGGCCTCCCGGTCGGCCTCGACGAGGAACTCGACGGTGCCGGCGCCGACGTAGCGGACCTGCTTGGCCAGGCGGACCGACGCCTCGCCCATGGCGCGGCGCAGCTCGTCCGACAGGCCGGGGGCGGGTGCTTCCTCGATCAGCTTCTGATGGCGGCGCTGCACCGAGCAGTCGCGGTCGCCGATCCACACGGCATTGCCGTGGGTGTCGGCGAATACCTGGACCTCGACGTGGCGAGCGCTGGACAGGTACCGCTCGAGGTAGACGTCGTCACGACCGAACGCGGCAGCGGATTCCTGCTTGGCCGAGGCGAACGCGGATTCGGCGTCCGAGGCCGAGGCGACCGTCCGCATGCCGCGGCCGCCACCGCCGTAGGTGGCCTTGATCGCCACCGGGTAGCCGTGCTCGTCACCGAACGCGATCACGTCCGCCACGGAGGCGATGGTGCCCTGCGAGCCGGGGACCTGCGGGACGTCGGCCTTCGCGGCGAGATCACGGGCGGCGATCTTCGAACCCATCACCTCGATCGCCGAGGAGGGCGGCCCGATGAAGATCAATCCCGCGTCTTCCACGGCCTTGGCGAACGCCGCGTTCTCGGCCAGGAAGCCGTAGCCGGGGTGCACGGCCTGCGCACCGGTGCTCTTGGCGGCCTCGATGATCTTGTCGATCGCCAGGTACGACTCCGACGCGGAGGCCGCGCCGAGCAGGACCGCCTCGTCGGCCAGCCGCACATGCAGTGCCTTCTCATCCGCCTCCGAGTACACGGCGACGCTGGCTACACCGGCCTCTGCACACGTGCGAATGATGCGGACCGCGATTTCGCCGCGGTTGGCGACGAGGACCTTGGACAACATGCCCGGACTCCTTGGGGTTTCGAAATACCTGTGCGATGGACGCCCCGGTGTGGGGTCGCCTTCGTAAGACCATGTCGCTTAGACAAACAATCGTACGTTCGCTTACGGTACCGTCAGATGTGGTAACGGTCAACGATGGTCCCCGCCGCATCCGTGAGGTGGGGTCGACGACAGAGAGGGCGCGGACGGTGATTGCCTCTGCCGAAGAACTCGAGTCCCTGGTCGACGCTCTGCGAGTGACCCCCGCGGGGGTGAACCGGTTCGATGGTCCGACCTCGGTGCGCAAACTTCCCCGGCTCTTCGGCGGACAGGTTCTCGCGCAGGCCGTGATGGCGGCCGGTGCGACCGTGCCCGCCGACCGGTATCCGCACTCGCTGCATACGCTGTTCCTGCGGGGTGGAGACCCTGGTGCGCCCGTCGCCTATCAGGTGACGATCCTGCGAGACGGCCGCTCCTACAGCGCTCGCGCCGTCACCGCGACCCAGGGCGATGATGTGCTGGCGACACTGCAGCTCTCGTTCGCCACCGAGCAGGACGGCCCTGAGCACGAATGGTCCCCGCCCCTGACCGAGACTGCACCGGACGAACTGTTGCCGCTGCACGAGCAACTCGAGGGCGAGAGTGCGATGCTGCCGGAGTGGTGGTCGCAACCCCACCCCTTCGATTTCCGCTTTCTCGAACATCCCGAGGCGCTGGCCGCGGCCGGCACCCGGAATCCCGAGCAGCAATTCTGGGTGCGCGCGGCCACCACGGTCCCGGACGAGCCGCTGCTGCACACTGCCCTGTTGGCATATGTCAGCGACCTGACCCTGCTCGACCCGGCGCTGATGCCGCACGGGCGCTCCTGGTACGGCAACCGGGTGATCGCCGGTGCCAGCATCGACCACGCGATGTGGTTTCACCGCCGGTTCTCGATGAACGACTGGATGCTGTGTCGGCAGGTCAGCCCGATCGCCACCGGTGGCCGGTGCCTGTGCACCTGCGACTTCACCACCGAGGCGGGTGCGCGCATCGCGTCGGCCTCCCAGGAGGGCGTTCTGCGCGAACCCTGACCTCGACGGCGCCGTTCAGACCGGCACGATCTCCGACTCGGAGGCGAGGAACCAGGTGATGTTCCCGATGAACTCTTCCTCGTGCTCGCGGACGGCGTCCGCCTCCGGCGAGGAGAACGCCTGGGCCACCGCGGCGACGGAGGGGAACCACAGCTCCGCCATCCCGTCGTACGCCCATTCCGTGCGATGCTCGATCGCCGGATTCTGCACGTAGCGCTCGAGTTCCGGGAGCTTCCATACGTACTGGGGGTGCTCGACGTTCCAGTACCGGAGGAACTCGTCGCGAGAAAGCTCGGACTTCGACGTGATCAGCGCAACGATCTTGACGGACATACAATTCTCCTTCAGTCGGGGTCGGCGACGGTAGAAGTTCGGCGACCATTCGGGAATGCACGGCGGCGTTCGGCCGGAGATGACAGCTTCCGGTCGAACGCCGCCGTGAGGGGATCAGTGCGCGAGGGTCTTCGTCTTGTCCAGACCTGCCCCGGTCAGGGCACGCACTTGAAGTTCGTCGAAGGCGGCGTCATTTGCGGGCTCACGACTGAGGTAGCTGCCCACGATGCACCCGAGGAATCCGGCGGGCACCGACAGCAGGATCGGGAATGCCAGCGGGAAGGGCGCTGTGGTCGACAGTGAATCCGACAGCAGCGGAGCCAGACTCGGCCACACCAGCGGACCGGTCAGAATCAGCGCCAGCGCCGTCAGCAGACCCGACAGCGCCCCGACTACGGCCCCGAGGGTGCGCATCCGCCGCCACAGCAGCGTCATGATCAGGACGGGGAAGTTCGCGCTGGCCGCGGTGGAGGTCGCCAGCGTGGCCAGGAAGGTCACGTTCTGGGTGCCGCCGATGGCCAGGGTGGCACCGACGGTGACGATCACCAACGCCACCGCGGCGATCCGGCCGACCGTCATCTCCTCCCGCTCGGGCCGGTGGAAGGTCTTGGCCCACAGGTCGTGGGCGATCGTGCTCGACGCGCTGAGCACCAGGCCGGCCGATACCGCCAGCAGCGTGGCGATCGAGACCGCGACCACCAGCGCCAGCAGCAGGTCGGACGCGAAGCCGTCCCCGCCGCCGAGCCAGACGGTCAAGGCGGGCAGGGCGAGATTGCCGCCCTTGCCGGCGATTTCCTCCCCGCCGGCACCGAGGGCGGCGCGTGCCGAGATGCCGAGGAACGCGATCAGGACGTTGAATCCGCCGATCAGGCTGATCGCCCAGATCGCGGACTTGCGGGCCTCGATGGCGTCGGGGACGGTGAAGAACCGCATCAGCACATGGGGCAGGCCCACCGCGGACAACGTCACGGCCACTGCCATGGACATGATGTTCCAGGGCCCCTGGAAGGAGTTGCCGGTGGCCAGGTAGTGATCGCCGAATTTACTCTGCGAGACCGCCTGCTCGATGATGTTGAGCGGGTTGGGATCGATCCGGATGAGAACCAGGATCACCAGCAGCGCGACGACGCTCATCAGGGCCACGGCCTTGATGATCTGCAGCCACGTCGTGGCGAGCATGCCGCCGAAGAGCACATAGGTCAGCATGAGGACCGCGGCAATCACCACGCCCCAGGAGAAGTCGATCCCGGCGAGTGCCTCCATCAGCACACCGCCGGCAACCATCTGGGCGAGGAGGTAGAAGACACAGATGAAGAGCGTCGAGATCGCCGAGACGATGCGGACCGGACCGGACCGGAGCCGGGTGGCGAGCGCGTCGGCGAACGTGAAACGCCCTAGATTACGCAGCTTTTCGGCGATCAGGAACATCACCATCAGGAAGATCCCGCAGGCGAAGATCGCGTAGACGATGCCGTCCATGCCGTAGAGGTAGGCCAACCCGGCGTAACCCAGCAGGGAGGCCGAGGACAGGAAGTCGCCGGCGATGGCGGTGCCGTTCTTGCGTCCGGTCATACCGCCCCCGGCCGTCCAGAACTCCGCCGACGTCTTCGTGCGGCGCGAGGCGAAGTAGGTCGCCACGAAGGTGGTCGCCAGCAGCAGGATCGTGACGACGACGGCCGTGGTGTTGAATCCGTCAGACATTGCCCGCGACCTCTCGCTCTCGGGTGGCGGGCACGCTCAGCACGGCCGCGGCCAGGATGTCCCAGTGGCGTGCGCGGCGCACGTACCAGGCACCGAGGCTCATCACCGTCGCGACGTAGGCCAGGGACAGGATCAGCCCGACGCTCAGACCCGGGACGGGACGTTTCGCGATGATCTCCGGGGCGAATGCGGCGAAGCCGACGAGCGCGCAGAACGCCACCGCGAAAACGCCCCAGGCAACGGTGAAGAAACTTCGGCGGTCACGTCGCAGGCGGAGCATCGACGGATCCGACCAGAGCCGGCTCCAGTCGACAGCGGTCTCGGTGGGAGGCATGGTCACCCTTTCTCGTGCTGGTCGGTGCCGTCTTTCGCGGGTGAAACGCGAGTTCACGACGAGTGAGGGCGGGGCCGGTTGCGTTGTGGGACCGCGCGGCCTGCGCGCCCTCTGTAATGGGCATCACACACGCTATACGAACGGGTGTTTGTTTGTCTAGGTGGAAGGAGTGGTCGCCTGACCCTTGGAAAAACGTGCGTTCGTTTGTATCGTGGGGTGGGTGACCAGGTCACAGCGCGACGGCCGCACCTTTGTACCCCGAAGGGCGCGGTCACCCCGAGTTGGAGGAGTCTCATGATCGGAAGCGGCACCCTGCCGGACACTACGGAGCAAGCGGATCTGCGCGAGATGGTGCGTGAGATCATCGAACGGTATGCACCCCCGCAGCGGGTCCGGGAACTCGACGACGCCAACGCGTTCGACCTCGAGCTGTACCGGGCGCTCGGCGAAGCCGGGCTGATCGGACTCGACGCCCAGGCCGACGGCACGACCGGCGCCGACCCTCGACATCAGATCATCGTCCTCGAAGAGCTCGCCGCCGGCCCGACCTCGATGGCGGTGTGCCTGGTCGTGCAGTACATGGGCGTCGGACTGCTCACCGAGTACGGCAGCGACCAGCAGCGCAGTGCCGTCCTGGCCCCGCTCCTCGACGGCAGCGATCGGGTCGCCTTCGCACTGACCGAACCCGACGGCGGCACCGACGTCGCCCGAGTCATGCGCACCCGGGCGAAGCAGGCCGGCGACGGCCGGTGGATTCTCAACGGCGCCAAAACCTGGATCTCGGGTCCGCAGCACGCGAGGAATCTCATCGTCCTGGCCCGGACCTCGACGCATGAGTCTTCGCCGATCGACGGCATCACCATGTTCGTGGTCCCGACCGACACTCCCGGCATCACCGTGCGCGAACTCGACACCTTCGCCATCCACAGCCTCGACACCTGCGAGGTCACTTTCGGCAACGTCGAAATCGATGCCTCCGCCGTCCTCGGGCACGTCGACCAGGGGTTCCGGCAGGTGCTGGGCACTCTCAACGGGGAACGACTCAACGCCGCCGCCGCCGCACTCGGGATCGCGCGGGGCGCGCTGGAAGCCGCCGTCGACTACGGCCGCCAGCGTCAGGTGTTCGGGCGCCCGGTCGGCAGCTTCCAGGCCGGCCAGCACCGGCTCGTCGACGGCGCCATCGCGATCGAGTCCGCCCGGGCCCTGATGCTCCAGGCCGCCGCGGCCACCGCCACCGGCAAGCGCGCCGACATCCTCAGCGCCATGGCCAAGGTCGCTGCCTCCGATGCGGCGGTCGCCGTCACCGACGCCGGCATGCGTCTGATGGGCGGATCCGGGTTCAGCAAGGAGTACCCGATGGAGCGGTTGTTCCGCGACGCCCGCCTCTACACCTTCGCCCCACTGACCAACGAGATGCTCCGCAACCACATCGGTGAGAAGTACCTGGGATTGCCGCGGTCGTTCTGACTCGCGTACCCGCACAACACAACACAGAAAGAAACACCATCATGCCCGCCATTACCCCCTTCGCCGACGAACTCAACGCACTTCCGCCGCTGGCCTCGCGCTACGTCGACGTCGACGCCCTGCCCTGGCGCCCTTCCGGGTACGAAGGCATCGATATCAAGGTGCTGCTCAAGGATGAGGAGAGCGGTCTGCTCACCGCCCTGTTCCGCTGGCAGCCCGGATCGGTTCTGCCGCTGCACGAGCATGTCCGGATCGAGCAGACCTGGGTGCTCGAAGGCAGCATCGTCGACGAGGAAGGCGAGACCACCGTCGGGAACTTCTCGTGGCGACCGCAGGGCAACCAGCACCGCGCCTCTGCGCCGAACGGGGCACTGGTGCTGTGTTTCTTCCTGACCCCCAACAAGTTCCTCGAGGGACCGAACGCCGGCTCGACGCTGGAATAGCCGCACCACCCCGACCTAGGAGTTCGTGTTGTCTCAACCCACTATTCATCGCACGCGGCTGTTCTCACCGCTGACCCTGCGCGGTGTGACCTTCCGAAATCGCCTCTGGGTGGCGCCGATGTGTCAATTCTCCGCCGACGACGGCGTACCCGACGACTGGCATCTGGTGCACCTCGGCTCGTTCGCCAAGGGGAAGGCCGGCCTGGTGCTGACCGAGGCGACCGGGGTCAGCCCGGAAGGGCGGATCAGCCCCAAGTGCACCGGGCTGTGGAACGACACGCAGCTCGAGGCGTTCGCCCGCATCAACCGGTTCGTCACGGAGCACGGATCGATCCCCGGTATCCAACTCGCGCACGCCGGCCGCAAGGCCTCCGCGCAGGTTCCCTGGGAGGGCGACGGCACCGTCCCGATCAGCGAGGGCGGCTGGGAGACGGTCGGTCCCTCGGCGACCGCCTGGGGAGACCAGGCGGTGCCACGCGAGATGACCGTCGCCGACATCGCGAAGGTGGTCGCCGACTTCGCCGAAGCCGCCACCCGTGCGCTGGCCGCAGGATTCCGGGTCGTCGAGATCCACGCCGCACACGGATACCTGCTCCACCAGTTCCTGTCGCCGATCACCAACCAGCGCACCGACGACTACGGCGGAGACCCCCACCGCCGCGCCCGGCTGCTGCGGGAGATCATCGCCGCGGTTCGCGCGGTCTGGCCGGAGGAGTTGCCGCTGTTGCTGCGGATCTCCGCCACCGACTGGGCTGAGGACGGCTGGGACGTCGACGGCAGCGTCGCACTGATCCGCTCGCTCGAGGGTTCCGGGATCGACCTCGTCGACGTCTCCAGCGGTGGCCTGACCCCGGAGCAGAAGATCACCGTGGGACCGGGATACCAGGTGCCGTTCGCTCGCCGGATTCGCAACGACACATCCCTGCCGGTCGCGGCCGTCGGGCTGATCACCGACTCCTCTCAGGCCGAGCAAGTCCTCGTCGACGGAGCCGCGGACGCTGTTTTCGTCGGACGGAACCTGCTGCGCGAGCCGATGTGGCCGCTCAAGGCGGCAAAGGAACTCGGCGTCGAGGACACGCTCGACTGGCCGACCCCGTACCGGTCGGCCCGCTACCGCGGCAACATCCCCTGATCTCCCGGTGGGCGCCGATCGTTGACATGGATGGGTGCCCACCCGGTACCGTAAGAAAACAATCGTTCGTATGTGGTAAGCGCGCCGGGTCCCGAGGACTTCCGCGCGCGCCGGGCGGCACCCGCGGCCGCATCATCGCCGCCAGCGTTCGTGTGTTCGCCGAGCAGCTCTACCTGAAGGAGAAAAGATGTCCGAGACCAGCCCGAGCCGTCATCAACTGCTGATCGACGGTAAGTGGGTGGATCCGGTCGAAGGCGGCACTGTCGACGTCTTCAACCCGTCGACCGGAGAAAAGCTCGCCGAGATCGCCGCAGGCGGCCCGCGCGATGTCGAACTGGCGGTGCAGGCTGCCCGCCGCGCATTCGACGACGGCTCGTGGCGGCGGATGCCGGCCGAGTCCCGCGCCCGGATCCTGCACCGCTTCGCGGACCTCATCGAGGCCAACGCGGACGAGATCGCCCTCATCGACACCCAGGACTGCGGAAAGCCCTACGCGTTCATCCGCGACATCGACCTGCCGAACATGGCCGACCTGCTGCGCTACATGGCCGGGTGGACCACCAAGCTCGAGGGACGCACCATCCCGCTGTCGCGGCAGAACCCCGGAGACTTCTTCTCCTACACCCGGCGGCAGCCGGTCGGCGTGGTCGCCCAGATCATCCCCTGGAACGGCGCCGCGCTCGCCGCGGTCTGGAAGCTGGCCCCGGCGCTGGCCGCCGGATGCACCGTGGTGCTCAAACCCGCCGAACTCGCCTCCCTGGCCCCGCTGCGCCTGGCGGAGTTGGCCGTCGAAGCCGGTGTGCCCGACGGAGTGGTCAACGTGATCACCGGAACGGGCGCAGACGCCGGAGCTCCGCTGGCCGGTCACCCGCAGGTCGACAAGGTCGCGTTCACCGGCTCGGTCGAGACCGGCAAGAGGATCGTCGTCGCGGCGGCATCGAACCTGAGCAAGCTGACCCTCGAACTCGGCGGCAAATCCCCCAATGTCATCTACGACGACGCCGATCTCGACATCGCCGTCGACGGAGTGCTCGGTGCCGTCCTCTATGCCCAGGGTGAGGCCTGCACGGCCGGGTCGCGGCTGTATGTGCAGCGCAACGTCTACGACGAGGTCCAGGCCCGTATCGCCGCCAAGGTGCCGGAGATCAAGATCGGCCCCAGCGCCGAGCGCGGCGTCCTGGTCGGCCCGATGATCTCCGACCAGCACCGCTCCAAGGTCAAGACCTTCGTCGAGGGCGCGCTCAGTGACGGAGCGGAGATCATCGCCGGTGGTGCCCAGACCCGCGAGCCCGGTTACTACCTCGAGCCGACCGTGCTCGGCGGGGTCGACGACGACATGACCATCGCCCGGGAGGAGATCTTCGGTCCGGTTGTTTCGCTGATGCCGTTCGACGACGAAGCCGAGGTGTTGCGCCGCGCGAACGACACCACCTACGGTCTGGCGGCCGGTGTGTGGACGAGCAACGTCGGTCGCGCCCACCGCTTCGCCGAGGCGGTCAACGCCGGCGCGGTATGGGTCAACTGCTACAACGTCTTCGACGCCGCGCTGCCGTTCGGCGGCTTCAAGCAGTCCGGCTGGGGTAAGGAGATGGGCGGCGAAGCCCTCGACGGTTACCTGCAGAGCAAGGCGGTTACCGTCTCGCTCGCCTGACCACTGTTCGTCGACCCTCCCCTAAACGCCCGGCTGGTGCACCAGCCGGGCGTTTTGCGCGTTCCGTGGGCGAATTCCGGTGGGTCATCTCACCACTCGATCGCGTTGGGCGCGTCCGGTCCTGAATCCTCGTTGTGACCGTTGACACGACAGGTGATGCAGCACTAACATACGTACGTTCGTTTTTCTGGTGCGGTTCCGTTCCGAGCTACCGCACCTTCCGTTCCGGGTGCGATTCACGGTCGAATTCACTACGCGCCGTGTGCACTCCGGTCCGTCGCGCTCGTCCCGACTGCGCCTCCTGCCTTGCGGGCGGCGCCCCAGACACAGGAGCACGTCATGACAACCTCGACGCTCACCGGCGCGCGTGTGACATCCACGCGCGCGCCCCTCTACAGCTGGTGGGTCCTGCTGGTCAGCCTGCTGTGCTTCATGTGTTGCTTCATCGGTCTGAACACCGTGGCCGTGTTCGGCACGGTCATCCAGGACGACTGGGGGATCAACGCCACCCAGCTGTCCTCGCTCACCACCGCATCGATGCTCACGTTCTGCGTGGTTCCGGTCTTCGCCGGCAAGTGGGCCGCCCGTATCGGGGTGAAGAAGATCATCGTCATCGGCCTGCTCTGCAATGTCGTTTCGGGGCTGTTGATCCCGGTCGTCGGTGAGTCCTACACCGGCATGCTCGTGCTGCGTCTGCTCCTGGGCTGCTGCGGCGGCGTGATGAATGCCTCGCTGGCCACCCATGCATCCTTGTGGTTCCCCAAGAACCGGCGCGGTTTCGCGACCGGCCTCCTGATGGGCTTCCTCGGCGTCGGCTTCTCGATCACCTCGTTCGCCGGACCGCTGCTGACCGACAGCGGCATGTCGTGGGAGGTCGCCTCGATGTGGCTGACCGTGGTCCCGAGCATCGCCTGCGGTGCGTTGTTCGTGCTCACCGTCAAGGACTTCCACAAGTCCCACCCCGGTGTGCCCTCGATGGACGCCCTCGTTGCCGAACCCGTCGGACTCCGGCGCCCGCACTCGACCCGTTTCGACGCGCTCCCCAAACCGGGATCACTCGCCGAGGCGCTGCGCAGCTCCCGAGTGTGGTGGTCCTCGCTGTACGGTGCAGGCACTGCGATCACCCTTTACGGGCTTTCCTACGCCCTGCCCTTGTTCCTCGAACAAGACCGCAGCATGACGCTGCTCGAAGCCTCGGCGATCATCGGCGTCACCTTCATGTTCAAACTCGTCGCGGCTCCCATCGGCGGGCTGATGTCGGACCGGCTCTTCCGCGGCGAGCGATTCCAGACGAACATGATCGGTGCCGGTCTGGCCGGCATCATGGTGGTCGCCCTGCCCGGGATTCCCGCGAGCACTCTCGGGATCTACCTGTGCATGATGTTCCTGGCAGCCTCGTTGTACGGTGGCACATACTGGGCGTGGGCGGCGGAACTGTCTCAGCCGCAGGCGAACTACCAGACGAGCGGACTCATCGTCACCGTCAGCAACGTCGGAGCAGTCCTCGCCGCGCCGATGCTCGGATTGATCATCGACGCCACCGGCAGCGCCACCTACGCCATGGTCACCATCGGAGTCGTCGGCCTGCTGAGCGTGGAGTGCGCCCGCCGCTCACGATTGTGAGCCGCACTCCTTCCACCCCCTGATCGCCGACCCACTTGGCCCGCTATCCCAGCCTCTGCGCCCTCGCGGGTCGGCCTCCACACGCTCTCCGGTTCCGGGCGGTTCACACACTATCGGCGCGCGAGCCCGGATCCGGAGAGCTTCAGCTGTGCACACCCCGCGCAGTACTGCATCGTCCGCAGCGCGTCACAACCGTGACGCCGAGTGGACGGACGTCGAACGGCTCGGACCGGGAACCGGTCCGAGCCGTTCGGCTACGAGGGCACATCTCAGCGGATGGTCCAGCCGCCGTCCGCGACGTAGACCGCGCCGTGCACGAAGCTCGCCTCGTCGCTGATCAGGAACACCACCCCGTGAGCCCGTCCGCCCGCCTGGCGGATCTCGGTGACCACGGCATCGATCCCGACCGGATCGAGGTCCCACACGACGACCTCGGCGCCCTCGGAGGCGAACCGTAGAGCGCTCGCGCGGCCGATACCCGACGCGCCGCCGGTGATCACCGCCGTCCGATCGGCAAGTCGAGTTCCCGTAGCGCTAGCCGTTTCGATCATTACTTCCTCCCCTGAATATGAAATGGCGGAACAGAATTGAGCTCCTTGCTACCCTGCCCACCCGCGATGGGGTATGTGGCTCAGTCGCGGAACGGCTGCTTGACCCAACCCTGATCCCAGTTGGACACCTGGTGTGTGCGTCCGCGCAGTTCCTGGAAGTACCAGGTGCCGTCGCGCTTTACGAACTGATCGGTGTAGTTGATGGTCAGGATGACCGGGTCCTTCTCGGTGGCGTCCCGACTGTTCTCGATGGTGCACAGGCACAGCAGGTAGAAGTATCCAACTGCGCTCTGGCCGTCGTCGGCGAGTTCCACACGTGGGGCGATCATGTAGTGCAGAGCCCAGGTGATCTTGTCCGACAACGCCCGGAAGTGCGCCTTGATCTCCTCGTGGCCGGTCATGGACCCACCCTCGCCGTCCACGACCCACCGGCCGTCTTCGACGAAGAGACTGGCGATGCCTTGCGGGTCGTAGCCGTTGTCGCAGAAGCCGGCGTAGCGATACTTGAGCTGTTCGATTGCGCGGACGTCCTCGAGTCGTGTCAGTCGCTCGGCGAGCTCGGTGACGCTCACATCCGCGGTAGTAGCGTTCATGATAACGGGTCCTCCTGTGAGGGTTGATTTCTGGGAAATTTTGGTCAGGAGATCTGTGCGAGAACCTTGGAGATAGTCTCGAGGTTGCGCATGCCCTCGCCCGGGTTGTCTGCCGGGTCGACCCACAGCACCGCCCGTTCGATCCCCAATTCTCGATAGCTCTCGAGCAGTGCGGGATCCGGTGGCGCCGAGGCCACCGCGATGCCGACCGACTCGGGGTCGCGGCCGGACTCCTCCACGACTCTGCGAAACTCGGGCACCGTCTTCGACAGACTCGGATCTTCCGCGGAGGGCACGACGTACCAAGCGTCGGCCCACTCGGCGGCATGCCGCATCGTGGTGGGACCGGCGCCGCCGAGGTAGGTGCGCGGGCCGTTCGGCTGCGCGGGCTTCGGCCAGGCCCACGAGGGGGCGAGCGACGCACGGGGGCCGTCGAAGCTCGCCACCTCCTCGGTCCACAGTGCCTGCATGACTTTGAGTTTGTCCCGCACGGTGGAGTAGCGCTGCTTCCACACGACGCCGTGCGCTTCCGCTTCCTCGACGTTCCACCCCATTCCGACACCGCAGATGACGCGTCCGCCGGATAGGTGGTCGAGGGTGGCGATCTGCTTGGCCTTCGCGATCGGATCATGTTGGGCCAGAAGGCAGATACCGGTGCCGAGCATGATCGTCTGCGTATGTGCAGCGATCATCGACATCGTGACGATCTGGTCGTAGGTGCGTAGGTAGAACTCGGGTAGTCCGGGTCCCCCGTAGGGGATCGGGTAGTCGGTTTTCCGGGATACCGGAAAATGCGTGTGCTCGGGCACGAACAGGGACTCGAATCCGTACCCTTCCGCGGCCTGCCCGAACTCCACGGGGTCCGGACCCTGATCGGTGAAGAAATAAACTACGCCCACATCCATGACGGGATCCTTAACTCATTGTCATTCTTTGAGGTGACGCCGAGGGTTCAGGCGTCGTCGACCACGACGTGGTCCTCGAGGACCACTACGTAGTGCTTGCCGATGAAGTTCTCGACGTCCGCGAGGGCTGCCTGGCCGGCCTCGGACGCCCAACCGGCCTCCATCGCCTCGGCGCTCTCGTAATCGAGGACGGCGAGACCGTCGATGCCGAATCCGTTGTCGGGTTCGGTGGCACCTTCTTGCGGAACGACGTGCCGCTGCACGTAGCGGATCACACCGGGCACCTGCGCGGCGAGCGGGGCGTGCTTCTCACGCCAGTACTCGTCGAACTGGGCGAACGACATACCCGGCTTGCGTCCGATCAGTGCGATCGTGCGGACCGGTCCACCATTGACTGTCATTGATTTTCCTTCTCTGTTGGGGTCGGTTGAAGGGGAGTAGGGGTTGTCAGCCGGGGTACTTCGCGAGCATTCCGGCATCGACGGGCAGCGCGGTGCCGGTCACATAACGCGACTCGTCGCTGGCCAGCCACAGGACGGCCTCGGAGATGTCGGCAGAGTCCACCCATGGCACCGGCAGCAGGTTGATCCGCCCGAGAACGTCGATCCCGTCGTCGAGGGTCGGGTTCTCGAGGTCGGGCCGGAAGATCTTCGCCGCCGTCGGATTGTCGATCATGTCCGTGCGGACATTGGTCGGATGCACGGTATTCACCCGGATGCTGTGCGGAGCAACCTCGTTCGCGACCGAGCCGACCAGTCCGACCAGCGCGTGCTTGGCGGCGCTGTAGTGCGCCACGTGCGGCACTCCGCGAATGCCCGCGATGGAACTGATCGCGATGATCGACCCGCCTCGGCCGCCGGCGATGATGTGCGGCAGCGCCGCCTTCATCGTCTGCCAGACGCCTGTGAGGTTGATGTCGATCAGGGTGTCCCATTCGGCACGGGTCAGCTCCCAGGAGGGCTTGGCTGCTCCGAGTACGCCCGCGTTGGCGACGACGATGTCGAGTCGACCGAGTTCGGCGGCGGCCTCGGCGACCGCGGCGATGATCGACTCGTCACGGACGTCGGCTTCGATCATCACCACCCTGCGGCCCCGCTCCTCCACCAGGCGTGCGGTTTCCTTCAGGTCCGCGTGGTCAGGCATTGCGTAGCTCACCTGGTCGATCGGGCGTACCGAGTCGAGCAGGATGAGATCCGCGCCTTCGTCCGCGAGGGTGAGAGCGTGCGATCGACCTTGGCCGCGGGCGGCGCCGGTCACGAAGGCCACCTTCTCGTGCAGTCGCTGACCGATGTTCGTCATGCAGATTCCTTTCGGGGAGTCAGACGTTGGATGACGTGACGCAGGTCCAGTTGCTGTGCTCCCACCGCGACGGCGATGACCACTGCCTGGACGAGGAACTGTGTGGAAGAGGGCGCTCCGAGGGAGAGCACGAGCTGGGTCAGCTGGCTCAGAAACAGGGCCCCAACCGCCGTGCCGATGATGTTGCCGCGACCACCGGTCAGCGCGGTGCCGCCGACGACCACAGCTGCGATGGCCGGCAGGAGGTAGCTGGTGCCGGCATTGGTGTTCGGTGTGCTCACGTACCCGGCCAGCAGGACACCGGCGCCGCTGTAACACAGTGCCGCGGCGACGTATCCGCTGATCTTGACTCGGGAGGTGCGCACACCCGCGGCGCGGGCGGTCCGCTCGTTGGACCCGACGGCGACTACCCGGCGCCCCCAGGCGGTGCGCCCTGTCGCGAATACCGTCACGATCATCAGCAACACTGCAAGCCACACCGTGTTGGAAACACCGACCGTTTTTTCCAGAGCGAAGTCGGACACACTTTGCGGTGCGCGGGTCGGGGTTCCTCCGGAGTATGCGAGGGCGGCTCCCATCAGGACGGCGTTGACTGCCAAAGTGGCCACCAGCGGGGTCACCGAGAATGCCGAGACGACGATGCCGTTGACCAGTCCGACGACGACGGCGATGGCGGCGACGACCAGCAGAGCGGCGAGGATACTGCCGTGATCCTGGGCGTACTGGCTGCTGACCAGCGCGGCGAGGGTCATCATGCCGGGCAGCGACAGGTCGATGCCCTTGAGCATGACCACGATGGTCTGCCCGATCGCCGCGATCGCCAGGATTCCGGCGAAGGGCAGTAGCGAGTCGATAGCGCTGCCCGAGATGCTGCCGGGGGCGATCAGCCAGCTGAACAGGAACAGTGCCACAGTGATCGCGATGACCGAGCTGGTGCCGTTCCAGGTCGGGGTCCAACGGCGACCGCCGGTGGACTCGTTCCCGGACTTCTGGGGGAGTTGTTGTTCTTGTGTTGCGCTCACGGGTCAGCTCCGCTCTGCGAGGGTTCGGGACTTCGAGTAGAAGGCGGCCGCGGCGATGGTCAGACCGCCGAGAAGCCACTGCTGCCAATACAGCGGCAGCCCGATGAACTGGACGACCGTGTTGATCTGGATCACCAGCACTGCGCCGAGGCAGGCTCCGATGAACGAGCCGCGCCCGCCGAAGATGGAGGCGCCGCCGAGGACCGCGGCACCGATGCTGGCGAGGGTGTAGCTGTCACCGATACTGGCGTTGCCGGTACCGGCCTGCGCCATGAGCAGCACGGCTGCCGGGACGATCAGCACCGAGCAGCTCACGTAGGCGGCCAGAGTGATCCACTTGGTGCGGACTCCGATGCGGTCAGCCGTGGCGTGCTGGGATCCGGTGGCTCGCAGTCGGACACCGAACATGGTGCGGTACATGGCGACTTCGAGAAGCACCGCCACGACGATTGCCACAACCAGCATGATCGGTACGAATCCGAGCTTGGTCGATGCGTACGAGGTGAAGACTGGATCGATCTTGCCCGCGGGCAGCGGACGCAGGAGGTAGGCGATGCCCTGGATCGCGGTGTAGGTCACCAGTGTTGCGATCAACGGGTTGATCTTGACGACGACCGCCAGTGTCCAGTTCACCAGGCCGACAACCGCGGCGACGATCGCGAGGACGACCAGGCCGATGATCATGCCGATGGGTGTCTTGTACGCCGACAGCACGAATGAGCCGACAACGACGAGCAGACCGGCCAGTGGGCCCACCGACAGGTCGATGCCCCCGATCATCATCACCACCTGCTGTGCCATCGCGAAGAACGCGAGGGTGGCCAGCAGCGGCAGGATCAGACCAAAGTTGCGTGACGTGAGGTAGAACTCGCTCTGGAGGATCGCGACGATCGCCAGCAGCACGGTGGCGAGCGCGAGAATCGCGGCGGGCGTCAGGTCGCTGCGGGAGATCTTCCGGCCGAGCGTGACCTTCCGCAGTGCCGTACCGACCCGGCTACGACTACCGGTTGCGCTGAGCGCGGCCTGGGCGATGCCGTGCTCGGTCAGTTCGTCGCCGACGAGCTCCTTCGCGGCCTTCCCCCGGGAGAAGACGATGACCCGGTCACAGAGCTGCTCGAGTTCCGCCGCCGACGAGGAGAGCACGATGATCGCCGCCCCGCGCGCCGCCGCCTCTCGGAGGATGGTGTAGATCTCCTCCCGCGCACCGATGTCGACACCCTGGGTGGGCTCATCGGCGAGAATCACCGTGGACTCGGTCATCAGCACCCGGCTGAGCACGACCTTCTGCTGGTTTCCGCCCGAGAGGGTGGTGATGTCGACCTCGGGGGAGGGAGCCTTGACCCGCATCGACGCGAACGTCTCGGAAGTGGCCTTGCGCTCGCGCAGGCGTGAGAGGGCACCAAAGCGGGTGAACCGCCCCAGCGAGGCCAGCGAGGCGTTCTCCCGAAGGCTCAGTCCCGGCAGGATGCCCTCGTTGTGCCGGTCGTGGGGGAGATAGGCGATCCCACCGGCCAGTGCGGTGGTCGGGCTCGACGTCCTGACCGGGCGGCCGTCGATCTCGACGGTGCCGTGGTTGCTGACCAGACCGCCGAGCGCGCGGAGCACCTCACGTTGGCCTTGTCCCTCGACACCGGCGAACCCGACGATTTCGCCGGCGCGTACCTGCAGGTGAAGGTCGTCGAAACCCTCGCCGGAGAAGTCGGTGATCTGTAGCAAGGTGTCACCGAGCCGGCTCGAGCGGGTGTCGGCCCGCGTGTGACCGCGCGTGAGTTCCCGGCCGACGACGAGGTTGACCACGTCCTGCTCGGTGACGTCGGCGCCGGTGAACGTGCCGACCAGCGCGCCGTCGCGCAGCACCGATACGGTGTGGGCGATCTGCTTGACCTCGTTGAGGCGGTGCGAGATGTAGACGACGGCACCGCCGGCCGCGATCAGCTCCGACACCAGCCGGAACAACTCCGCGACTGCAGGCGGTAGGAGGTGCTCGGTGGGCTCGTCGAGAACGATGACCTTCGGCTCCTCGGCCAGAGCCTTGGCGATTTCGACGACGAACCGCGCGTCCGGCTGCAACTCGCGCACCGGAGTGCGTGGATCGATCGACGCCACGTTGCTCCACCGCGCGAGGATGCCTTCTGCCCAGCTGACCTGGTCCCCGACGGATGGGCGTAGTTCCTCGGGCATGCTCAGGCGCATGTTCTCGGCGACCGTCAGGTCCGGAAGGAGGGCTGGTTCCTGGTAGACGATGGCCAACCCCTGTTCGCGGCACCACGCCGGGGACGGGTCGGCGGCGGCGACGCCACCGATCTCCACCGTCCCCGAATCGGCGGTGATCGAACCGGCCGCAATGCCGACGAGCGTGGACTTGCCGGCGCCGTTCTGGCCGACCAGCGCATGAACCTCGCCGCGCCGGACCGTCAGCGAGACGTTCTTGATTGCGTGCACGCCCGGGTACTTCTTGTCCACCGCTTCGAGCCGGAGAACGACGTCCTGATCGGGCACTTCGTGAACGGGACTTTCCTGAACCTGTACGTCACTCACGTACATCACATCCTCGACAATGTCTTGCTGAGTCATAGTTGACCACTCCATATCCCTGGCGCCCAGCCGCTACTGGAAGACGGCCGAGAGCTGCTCGGGCGAGAGCGCCGAGGACAGGTCGGCGTCCGGCGGCAGATCCTCGCGGCAGGTCGGGAGCTTGCCGCCCAGGGTGTCGACGAACGTGGGCAGTTCGAAGTTCTCCGGCTCGTTGTCGGGCCGGCCGTTGAGTGCGGCGAGCGCCTTGCGGGCTGCGATGCGTACGACGGTCGTGGTGCCGTCGAGGGTCAACAACTGAAAGCCGGGGTTGGCCTCGTGGTGCTGCAGCCACATGCACCCGAGTTCGTTGTCGGTAGCGGAGGTGGCCAGCGGCGGGATCGGCCGACCGGCGTTGATGAAGGCGCGCAGTCCACCTTTCGATGCGACACCGTAATCCGATGCCAGGGCGTCGATCTCGGGGTACTTGGTCAATGCGCCGGCCATGGCGCGCTGTTCGTATGCCGCGTCCCAGCTCGAGGGCTGCGGCTCGTTGGTCAGCGGGGTGAAGGGATCACCGAGCTCCTTGGAGGTCTCGTTGATTCCGTCCCACAGGGCGACCGTCGAGGGGCTTCCGCCCGGTAGTCCACCGCTGAAGAGCAGTTTGCTGCCCGGCTGGACCTGGCCGCCCAGCCACTTGGCCATCGTGTCGCCCTCGACGTCGAAGTTGTACTGGACGTAGCCGTCGTAGTCGACACCGACCTCACCGCCGGGATCGGCGATGTAGGGGACGACGACCACGCCGGCGTCATGGGCGTTCTTCAGGGCGCTGAGGGCCTGGCTGCCGAAGTCGTCGTACGTGACGATCGCATCGAAACCCTGTGCGGTGTAAGAATTGATCGCGGTGATGTACTTCTGCAGATCGTTGTCGGCCTGGGTGTACTCGAGGGTCACGTTGGGGCAGGCGGAGAGTTCGTCGGTGAGTTCGGCCTGCGTGATCTTGCGCCACGAGTTGGCGCCGAATCCGGCGACGTGCGCGATCTTGAGTGGCTGGTCACCACAGAGCTGCTCGACCGGCAGGGCCTGGCCGCCGTCGCTCGTCGAACCTCCTGAGCTGCCACCCGATTCTGCCGGAGCACTGGCCGTGCATGCCGCGACGCTGAGGACTGCGCTGAGGGCAACTCCGGCAAGGGCTGCGCGACGACAAGACAGAGCGTTCATGGATTTTCCTTCTTCTGCCAGACACAGACGAACGTTTGCTCGTTTGTTTGTATTGTGGCGTAGAGCACAGCATCCGTCAACGGGTGATCTACGGCATGCCGCTACCTGGACGATTGGGTATTTCGCGGCCGTCGCACGCCGACAGGGCAGTGCCGCACGTGACGCGCCCTCATCGTCGACGCACCAACCCTGTTGCGTCGGTGGGTAACCGCACGTGTGCTCGCTGCCGTGGGGTTCGGTGTCGCGCGAACACTGGGGGTGGGAACCGAGGTGCGCGATCTGGGGCCGCAGGGCTCGAAGGACGCTCGCGAAGCAACGGCCACTAGCCCTTCCGGTCCGTGACGGACTGGAAGGGCTGGGCCGTGCCGTATTCGATTGTGGAGCGCGGAGGGGTCAGCCGACCGGGACCGGGGCGGCAACGCACACGGTGTTGCGCAGCGTGCCCAGGCCGGTGATCTCCGTGGTGAGTGTCTGGCCGTCAGACAGATGCGTTCCGGTCGGGTGGCCGACCCCGCCGGGAGTTCCGGTCAAGATCACGTCCCCGGCCTGCAGGGTGACGATGTGGGAGATGTACTCGATCAACCGGGCCGGGGTGAACACCAGGTCGCCGGTCAAGTCCGACTGGACGGTGGCACCGTCGACGAGAGTGTTCAGGGTGGCACCGAGCGAAAACTCGTCCGGGGTCACCAGCGTCGGACCGAGCGGGCACGTTCCCTCGAACGTCTTGCCCTGCAGCCACTGTTGAGTCCGATATTGGTAGTCGCGCATGGTGACATCGTTGGCGACCGCGAAGCCGGCGATGTACTCGCCGGCGTCGGCGGCCTGCACCGATCTCGCCTTCTTGCCGATGACGACGGCGAGCTCCCCTTCCCAGTCGACCTGCTGATCGGCGTAGGCCGGGACGTGGATGTCGTCGTAGGCGCCGATGAGCGCTTCGGGGAACTTGGCAAACAAGGTCGGGTAGCGGGGGAGTTCGCGTCCCATCTCCTCGATGTGGTTCGCATAGTTCAGGCCCACGCACACGATCTTCGTCGGGTGCGTGACCACGGGGGCGTACTCCACGGCACCGAGGTCGACAACCTGCCCGGAGGCCTCGGTGGCGATGCGGTGCCAGTGCGGGTCGCGTAGCAGATCCGAGAGGCTGGGATAGGGCTCGATCAGCACCGCGTTTCCGCCGTCGATCCGTGCGGCGGCGGTCGATCCCTCCACACGCAGCGTGGCCAGTTTCATGAGACGGCGACCTCGGCGGGCTTCTTGAGCATCAGACCGGATCGCTGGACGCGGCAGACCAGTTTGTCGTTCTGGTTGAAACCGCGGTGCTCGAAGCGCACGATGCCGGTATCCGGGCGGGACTTCGACTCGCGGCGCGACAGAATCTCGGTTTCCACGCGCAGGGTGTCGCCGATCAGTACCGGCGCGGGGAAGGCGATCTCCTCGAACCCGAGGTTGCCCAGCGTCGTTCCGAGAGTCGTTTCCTGCACCGGAATACCGACGACGACGCCGAGGGTGAAGACGCTGTTGACGATGCGCTCGCCGTACATGCTGTCCTTGGCGAACTCGGCATCGAGGTGCAGCGGCTGCACGTTCATCGTGAGCGTCGTGAACAGCAGGTTGTCCGTTTCGGTCACTGTACGGGTCACCGCGTGCTTGATGGTGAGCTCCGGCTCGAGTTCTTCGAAATACAATCCACTCATTTTAGGGTCCTCAAGGGTTCGGTCGGTCGGGTGATGGGGTCAGCGCGACTGGATGGTTTCGGCAAGGGCAACCACGCCGCGAGCGGTCTTGACGTGGGCGATGTCGACGTGTTCGCCCTCGAACAGTGCCGCCGCTTGCCCGTTCGCCTGGGCCTGTTCGAAGGCCTCGATCATGCGGCGAAAGCGGTCGACGATTTTCGGGTCCGGCGCATAGACGTCGTTGACCGTCTCGATGTGCGAGGGATGGATAAGCACCTGCCCGGTAAAGCCCAGTCGCCGGTTGCCTTCGGCGAACCGGCGCAGCCCGTCCAGGTCGGAGATCTCCTGCCACAGTCCCACGATCGGATGGGCCAACCCGGCGGCGCGGCAGGCGAGCACGGCCTTGCTGCGGTAATGCAGGGTTTCCAGGCCCTCGGCGGTCCACTCGAAACCGACCTCACGCGAGACATCGGCATCGCGAGCCGCCGCGACCATCAGCGATGCGACCCGGGGATGGGCCGCCGCGATCGACTCGCAGTTCACCAGCGACTTCGCGGTTTCGAGAGTGGGGATCACCTCGACGCTGCCACGGATCAGGGCGGCCTCGATCTCGAAGTGCTCGAGCAACGCGGCGAAGTCGAGGACCTCACGGGCTCCGTACACCTTCGGCAACAGCAACCCGTCGAGTCCCGCGCGCACCACGGCCGCGAGATCTCGGCCGAAATGGTCTGTGTCGAGTGGGTTCGGGCGCACCAGCACCGTCACATCCGGATGGTCACGGCGCAGGGCGTCGATCGTCTCGGCTGCCATTGCGCGGGCATCCGCCTTGCTCGGCTCGGGAACCGAGTCCTCGAGATCGAGGATCACGGCGTCGGCACCGGCGCGCACAGCTTTCTGTGCCCAGCCCTCACGATGAGCCGGCACGAACTGGAGAGAACGTAGGGGTCGCATTACTTCCTCACTCGATAGGGCACCGCCGGTGCGGCGACGACACAGGCTCCCCGCAAATTCCCGGGGGAGACTGACGGTCGCCGCCTCGGCCACTCGGCCGTATCCGAACCCGCCGCGGACGCGGCGCGATATTTCGTGGTGTGCGGCATTTCGTAACATCCAGACTTCGTGGTGCAAGGCTTTGACCAAATGATTGACCAGCGGGTTGGTGGCCCGTACTGTTAAACGAACAATCGCTCGTACGTTAACACGGCCGGCGGCGCCGGCGCTATGAGGAGTTTCGATGACAATCAACGACGTCAGTACTGCCACACGAGTGATCGGGCAGCCTGATCGCTGGTGGGAGGACCTCGACCTGGGGGACGTACTCCGGGGTCCCGGTATGACCGTCACCGATGCGCACCTGGTGCAGTGGGCCGGCCTGACCTGCGACATCGTCTCGCTGCACCTCGACGAGGAGTACGCCGCCGGCACCCAGTTCGGGCAGCGGATCGCGCACGGGCCGTTCACGCTCTCGCTCGCCCTGGGGCTGGCGACTCAGACCGGCTACTTCAACAACGTCGTCGCCTGGCTCGGCCTCGACGAGGTGCGCGCCTTGCGTCCCGTGCTCATCGGCGACACCCTGCATCCCGAAGCCGAGCTCATTGCCGCCCGCCCGACGAAGAAGCCCGACCAGGGCATCTGGTCCTTCGCCTACAGCGCTCTCAATCAGCGAGGCGAAGCCGTGATGACCTTCCGGAGCAGCTTCATGATCCGCCGGCGCCCCGAGCCGCTTCGCTGACGCGTGCAGTCGTCGGAGCGTGACCGTCGCGCACTCTTGTGCGATCGAGGGTGCGCTCGTACCCTCGCCTACAGGCGAACGTTTGTTCTTTGAAAGGAATCGAGCATGGCTGAGCACGACAAGCCGGTAGTAACTCGCAAGGGAGAGGAAGCGCAGAACACGGGCCAATCCGGTGGTGCCGTGCGTGTCTCCGGGGTCAGCGTCCAGCACACGCCGGCGACGAAGATCTGGTTCGGGAAGGTCTTCAACGAGCCCGGATATCGGTCACTGCCGCATCATCACGGTGAGGCCGAAACCGGCGGCTACGTTCTCACCGGCAAGGCGCGAATCTACTTCGGCGAGAACTTCAGCGAGTACATCGACATGTCCGAAGGGGACTTCGTCTTCGTCCCACCCTTCATGCCGCACGTCGAAGCCAACATGAGCACCACCGACGAACTCATCTGGCTCACCACCCGCACGCCCGAGAACATCGTCGTCAACCTGCCCGAGGTCGACGACACCACCCTCGCCGGATATGTCCGGGTCGGTACTCACGCCGAGGCGCACTGACTTTCCCGTCATCGCCTCATCCGCAGGCATCTTTCGCTGCGGCTCAATCTTTCCACCCACGGAAGTCCTCCGGTCGAATCACGGCTGGGGGGCTTCGGTGTGTCGGGAGGCGGAACGCATATCGGCCGTTCGGTGTGCCGAGACGGGGGCAACCTGGGGAGAAGTGTCAGCGCGCGGCGGTGCCGGTTGTCATCTTCCCGACCGCCGCAGTGCGATTGTTCACCGACATCTTGCGCAGGATATTGCTGACGTGAAACCGGACCGTGTTCCTCGAAATGTACAGGTCACGACCGATTTCGGCGTTCGACGCACCATCGGCGATCATGCCCAATATCTCGTGCTCGCGACCGGTCAACGGCTGGTCGTGATCCGAAGGGCATGCGGTATCCGCGCGGGCCGTGAGACCGGCGTGAACACACGGATTAGCGTGGACGTCGGAGAGGAGGACCCTCTCCAGCGCCGATGCGGCGCGAAGACGTGCCGCCCGGTCGGTCACGTGCTGAGAGCGAAGCACGTCGAGGATTCGGCCCAGCTCGGCGTACATCGTCATCGATTCCCCAACCTCCGGGTCCCACCGAGCCATGGACGTCCCGACGCGGATTTCGAGACCTGCTGAAACTCGGCCTGAAATGGTTGGCCGGCAGGGGATCTTTGCCAACCGCCAGGTAGGGTCATAGGCTAAAGCGAACAAACACTCGTAAGTGTAAGCGAGTGTCGGGCACCGTAGCAACTTCACTGAAAGAAGCGGTTCCGAGGACGGGTTCGAGCGCGACGCCGCCGAAGCAGTTGCGCCGATTTCACCACCTCAGTCGAGCTACTCGCCGAGACCCGGAATCCGGCCGGGCCGGAGGAACTCCGGCCCGGCCCGCCCAAGGGTGTCAGCCCACGGCGCTGTCCGACCACTCCGGGTAGTCGATGTAACCCTTGTCGCCGCCCGAGTAGAAGGTGTCGAGATCGGGCATGGTCAGTTCGAGACCATCGCGCAGGCGACGCACCAAGTCCGGATTGGAGATGAAGTACCGACCGAATGCGATCAGGTCGCCGCCGCGTGCCAACCATCGATCGGCATTCGCCTTGTCGACGAAGTCTGCACTTCCGACAATTGCCGGGTTCACGATCAGCGGGCCGGTCCAGATTTCCCGGATCCGGTCGTTGACGTCGTCCGATGCAGTCTCGAGGATGTGAAGGTACGCCAATCCCAGCGGATTCAGGGCGTTGAGAAGGGTTGTGTACAGGCCTTCGGGATCGCTTTCGTTCATGTCGTGGAACTTTCCGCCGGGCGAGAATCTGATCCCCACCCGGTCGGCGCCGATGGCGGTACTGACGGCGGTAGCGACCTCGACCGCGAAGCGTACCCGGTTCTCGTGCGACCCGCCGTACTGGTCGGTGCGCTGATTGCTGTTGTCGGACAGGAACTGCTGGATCAGGTAGCCGTTGGCGCCGTGGATCTCGACGCCGTCGAAGCCGGCAGCGATCGCGCGCTCGGCCGCCGCGACAAACACGTTGATCTGCTCTTGAATCTGCTCGACGGTCATCTCGACGGGAGTGACGAACGCGAGCCGACCACCGGAGTTGAAGATGGTGCCGTGGGCGGCGATGGGCGAGGCTCCGAGCGGCTGCATTCCGTTGATCTCCGGGTGCCCCACGCGGCCGCCGTGCATGAGCTGGGCGAAGATCCGGCCGCCGGCATCGTGAACAGACTGGGTGATCGGGCGCCAGGCCGCCTCCTGCTCATCGTTGTAGAGACCAGGAATGTTCGGCTCGGACTGTCCCTGCTTCGACGGCGAGATTCCCTCGCTCACAATGAGCCCCGCGCTGGCGCGTTGCGCGTAGTAGAGCGCGGCACTCTGGGATGGCAGTCCCGTCTCGGAGGCGCGAACCCGCGTCATGGGTGCCATGACGACTCGATTCGACAGCTCGAGTGGACCCAATTTGTATGTCTCGAACAACATGACCTGAGAACTCCTTAGGGTGGAAATGTTTGTCGGCCCGGTCACCGCCTGGCTTGCATCGGCACCAGTAGTGCCCTTTGCGTGGCTAGGTGTCGACCGCGTTATCGGTGTTTGTCTGGTGCGCGTGAAATTCGGGTGTGTAATCGTCGGTCGAGCCCCGGGAGCTCAGTCTCATCGACGCAGTAAGACGAATCGACAGATATCGTTAATGCTCAGGTGGGGTTGATGTCTCGACTGAACTCTTCTGGTGCCACCGCGTGTGATCGTCTCCGATCGAAGTCCCTCTCCCGTGCAACAAACGTACGGACGTTCGTAAGTATTAGCGGGAGAGTCCGATGTGTCAACCCTCACAGGGGGGCGCGCCGCCGGGTTCGTGTCACGGCCCGTGGCGATGTGGCGCGATCGGCGCCGACGGGTGCGCGTTCGGCGTCCGCAACTCTTGCGCCCACCTGAACTATGATCTACGTTTCATCCATCGAACGAGCGTTTGTAGGCTTTACTACGTTCGTCGCATCTACTTGGTCGTTCCCGACGCGCCGGTCGAATCGTCGGCCGCCCTTCTGGCTGCGCGACGTATCCGTAGCAAACACGGACGGCTCGCAGTAGATCCAGCCCAGCGCTCCCACCGGACCGGATAGGTATCCCTAGGCGAGGAGGATCCGTGATCGTTTCAGAGTCAACAACTGCGGACACGCGAGAAGTGACGAGTCACCATGTTCCAGACCCTATCGACAAGCTGTGCGCCCTCGAGGAGATTCGCAGCTGAAGTCACGAGTCGGATACCGCCGCAACATCCAACATCACGATCCGCTCGAAGATCGACCCTTCGCGCACATCTCAGCGTCCGAGGCCACAGCCCGGTGGGACCGCCTCCCCATCCCATCGGCAGTGCCCCGTCCAGTTCCCAAACAGGAGTCAACATGTCACGGTGAGGGCTCGTGCCGTGATCAGCGATAACGCTTCCCTGCCGAAGCGTGCCTGGGTAGCGGCCAGAGCGCGTCGCTGGCGGTAACTCATCAGATCCTGTGCGGCGCCTCTGCAGTCACCAGGTCCGCGAGGAAAGTGGCAGGGACCGATGCCCAGTCTCTACGCCACCGCCCGGCGACCTGATCGTCCCGCAGCGCCGCGATGAGCGAGACGATGTGTGGTCCACCATCGGGAAGATGACGTACGAGGCCCAGCTCGGCGCATTGTGCTGCGATCGAGGTGAGCAGTTCCTTGGCTTCGTCGACGCGGCCCGAGGCGGACAAACAGGCCACGAGTAACCTTCTGGCCTGCATCAACAGCCTGTGTGCGCCGCGGCCTTCGAGTCGGTTCGTCCACTCCTGTGCCCATGTGCAGGCGAGGTCGGCCTGGTCCGGTGAATGCTCGTCGAGCAGCCGTCTGGTGGCTGTTGCCTCTTCGACCTGCGCCGTCAGTGCCTCGATTCCGTCCACCGGTCGTCGACGAGAGCAATATTCTGCGGGCGGCGAGACCGCGATATCGGAGCTCAGGGGAAGCCCCAGCCTGATCCGTTCATTCTCGACGTTTGCTCGCAATCGCGGAAGAGACAGTGTCACAGCGATCCTCGCCCCCTCATCGAGTCGCTGCGCTGCCGCTATTCGGTCGCCCCGCAGGGCCTTGATACGCGCCCCGAGGACATACCGAGGGATCTTGAACTCCACGAGACCGCCCTCGCCCCCAAGCTCATAGCCTTCGTCGAGCAACTGTTCGGCTTCGTCGATCTCGCCCTGTTCGTACAACAACGCGCCGAGGAGAGAATCGGCCAGGCGCGCGGCCTCCGAGTGCGTACCACCCATCTTCCTTGCCACACGGACGCCAGCCCGGAAGCTGCTTTCCGCCGCGGCGACATCGAGTTGCTCGTAGGCGGCGAGGCCGGCGAAACAGTGCCCGTGCATCACCAGGTACGGACCGTTGGTTCGCGCATGAAATGCGAAGGCCCATTCCTGCAATCGGCGTGCTTCGTCGAAATCGAACTGGTATGTCGCGCGGTAGGTTGCCATGTTCGCGGCGCTCGACACAACCCACGGCCGCAACGTGTCCAGCCGCGGCAGGCATGCCTGGACCAACTCGTCCGCGCCGTCGATTCGGTCCGCCCGGAACCGAATAACGCCCCGCATCACGGCGACCTCTACTCTCAGATCGGCGACCTCGTCGGTGGAGGGAACACGATCGAGCGTTGATTCGACGAGGTCGAGTGCTCTCTGTGCAGGTTCGGCCCGGTGCAGCATGATATTGGCCCAGGCTACGGCGAGTTGCAACCACGGACGTGACTCCGTCAGCGCGGGAGGGAGTTTCGCGACCATCCCGAGGAGGGTCGTCATGTGCGAGTACTCGATCAGGTGCATCCCATCGCGCTCGACGAGCTCGACCGCCCGGACCTGATCCCCAGCCATGAGTGCGTGATCGACGGCCTCGCCGAGCAACTCGTGATCGGCGAACCAGGTCGATGCCGTGCGGTGAAGTTCGTCGATCCGCTCGGGTTGATCACGCTCGAGTCGTCGTTGCAGGAACTCGGCGAACACGTGGTTGTACCGGAACCACACTCCGTCCTCGTCCACCCGTCGCAGGAACAGATCCCGCTCCTCGATTATTTCGAGTAGCGCCTGCCCGCGTGACACGTGCGCCAGCGCGCCCGCAAGGCTCCCGCTGATCCGTTCGGTAACCGACGTCGCCAGCAGAAAATCGAGGATCTCCGGTTCCAACGTGTCGAGCACGTTCTCGGCGAGGAACTCGCCGATGGCGTGATGCCGACCCGACATGTGCCCGATCAGTTCGGTGGGGTCGTCGCGTCCGCGCAGTGACAGGTACGCCAATTGCAGCGCCGCCACCCACCCGTCGGTCGAGTCCCGCAGGTCCGCGATATCCTCTTGCTCCAGCTCCAGTCCGCCCAGGTCGACCAGGAAGGATCGTGTCTCATTCTCATCGAAACGTAATGCTGTGTAGTCGATTTCGACGAGTTCATCACGCACGCGCATTCTACTCATCGGAAGGCCGGACCGGGTGCGGCTTGCCACGACGACCTGGAGGTGGTGGCAGCCGTTGTCGAGTAGGAATCCCATGGCTCCGCGTGTCCCGGCGTCGGTGACCCGGTGCCAGTCGTCGATCACGATCGCCACCCGCTCACCGCGGGCGTGGATCTCGTTGATCAGTGAAGACAGGACGTACTGCTCGGCCTCGTCGCCGTGCTCGTCGAGCGCCTGCCCGAGGTCGCGCGCCAGGGTCGGGCGGACCCGTCTGATCGCCTCGACCAGATGCGAGAGAAACCACACCACGTTGTTGTCATCGTGATCGACCGTCAGCCATGCGACCGCCACACTCTCCTCTGTCAGCACTTCACCCCATTGGGCGGCGAGGGTGCTCTTGCCGAATCCGGCCGGCGCGTGAATGACCGTCAACCGGCGCCGCTGTCCAGCGCGTAGGGAGTCGATGAGTTGTCTACGCTCGACCAGTTGCCGGGTCGGCGTGGGCGGGCGGAATCGGGT